>JBFXKS010000001.1:0-21589 GCA_050173515.1 Oscillospiraceae bacterium
CGGGGTGGGGGCTTCCTCACAGGTCACCATACGCACGGTGCGCTCCACCAGCACCGCCGTCTTGCCGCTGCCGGCCGCCGCGCTCACCAGCAGCGCGCCGCCCGTGTCCTCTATGGCGCGGCGCTGGGCATCCGTCCATTTCATCTCAGCCACGGTGCGCACCTCCTTCGCCGGGCGCATCGGCGTCCGCAAAGGCATTTTCGGGCCGCGGCTGCATCTCCCGCTCGTTCACGCCGTCCTCGTGGCGGCAGGCCGCGCGGTAGGGGCAGTAGGCGCAGGGGCGCTGCCCATGGCGCACCAGCGGCTGCGCGGGAAAGTGCCCGCCCATCACGTTCCCAGCCATGGCGGCCAGCATTTTTTCAGCGTGTTGTTGCAGGTTTTCAAACAGTGCTTCATCTGCCACCTTGCTGCCCGAACGCAGGCTGCCGTCCCGGTTGTAGCGCACAGGCAGCATGCCGTCGCCGCTTGCCGCCATGGCGCGCAGCACGTCGCCATCGTTTAGCAAGAGCCCGTCAAACTTGAACACCGGGCCCTCTGCGCCCTGCCGCGCGCCGCTTTTTGGGCTGGGGTCGCCGGTGAGGTACAAAATGGCGCCCGGCGTCGGGTTTTGATACTGATTTGATATATTTTTGCACAATACATCCATATAAATTATCATTTGCATGTTGATGCCGTTGTAGACTTCATCGAGGCTGAATCGTTTGTCCCCGGTTTTGTAGTCCATGATGCACAGGTAGGTCTTGCCCTCTTTTTGCCAGGTGTCCACCCGGTCCACCTTGCCGCTCACCCGCAGGCAGACGCCGCCGGCCTCGATCTCCAGCGGCGGCACGCCTGCGCCGTCGGCGCCGATATCCAGCTCCAGCGCGTCGATGGTAAACCCGCTTTTGGCCGCATAGTCGCGTAAAAACAGCAGCAGCTCCAGCGTGGTCTGCTTGATCTGCGCCAGCCGCCAGCGGTTGCGCCGGGTGTCGTCCACCAGCTGCTCTGCGATGAAGGCGTCCGCGTGGCGCCCGGCCATCTCCGCCAGCTGCGCGTCACTTTGGCTGGCAAAGTCGTCCTTCGCCTCGCCGATCACCTTTTCCAGAATATAGTGCACAAAGGTGCCGCTCTCCAGCGGCGAGATGTCCGCTTTCCGGCGCGGCAAAGCTTTCAGCACCCGCTCCATATAGTAGGCGAAGCGGCACTCGTAGTAGCGCTCGGCCACCGTGGCGGAGACCTGCAGCTGCCGCCCCAGCAACCGCCTCAGCACGGCGGGGTCGCCCACGGCAAATTGCCCGGCGTTGTCCACGCCGCGCAGCAGGCCCAGCGCCGCGGGGTCCCAGCCCGGATGCGGCGCCTGCAGCACCTCATGCAGCGCGGCGGCCTGGGGGCTGTCCTGGCCATAGATGCGTGCCAATTGCTCGTAGGCGGCCGCCGGGGTGGACAGCAGCCAAGGCGCATCCGGCACAAGGCGCGGCGGCGCCAGCAGGTGCTTCACCGGCTCCAGCGCGGCGCTCATGGCGCGAGGCACGCCGCCCTGCCGCTCAGGCCAGCTGACGTACAGCCCTTTCGCCGCCACCGTGAGCGCCCGATAGAAGAACATCTCCTCCATCAACGTGCGGTTTTCAAAGCTGCCCGGCATCTGCACGCCGCCCGCCACCAGCGCGTCCCGGTCGTTGTGGTTCAGCAGGCCGCTGTAGCCCACCTGCATGGGGAACACCCCTTCATTGACGCCCAGCACGAAGGCATAGTCCAGTGCGTCCAGCCGCATGCGGTCGGCCTCGGTGAAGCTGACGCACTCCAGCGTCTGCGGCGCCCGGCCAAAGTCTGTGGAGCGCACCAGCAACAAAAACAGCTCGTCGTACACCTCGGCACTCAGGCGCTCGCCGCCCACCAGCGCCACCATCTGGTCCAGCAGGTCCATGGCCACATCCCAGGCGCGGCGCACCTGCTGCGCCCCATCCACATCACCCTCGGCCTCAAAGTGCCGGGCCATGGCCTCACAGCACGGCCCTGCGCCAAAGCCATCCAGCAGGTAATATAAATTTTTTGACAATCTTTCCGCATTTATATTTTTGTTTCTTTGTATAAATTGCTCGATTTTATCCATCGTGCGCGCCCGAAGGCCCTCGGCCAGCGCCAGCTCGCCCGCTGCGCGCTCGTCCATCTTTTTCAGCAGCCCCTCGGGGTTTTTCTCGAAGGGTGCGCGCCAGTCGGCCGCCTTCGGGCTCCACGTGTAAACGTAGTTTTCCAGCGCGGCCAGCTCTGTTTCCCCTGCGCCGCACAGCCCGCTTTTCAGCAGGCGTAAAATGGCCCGCGAATTTAGGCCCTGCCGCAGCAAGGCCAGCGCCGCGCGGATGAACACCACGGGCGCCGTGTGCTCTATGGTGCCGGTCTCGTCGAAAAACACCGGAATATCATACAGCTGCATCTGGCGGCGCACCACCGGCCCGTAGGCCTCCATGTCGCGGCAGATCACCGCCATGCGGCTGTAGGGCACGCCACCCAGCGCCAGCCGGCGCATCTCGGCGGCCGCCAGCGCCACCTCCTGCCATTCGTCGGGCGCCGGGGTCAGAAAAACGTCACCCTTTGTGCCCGCCGGCCGGAAGTCCATCTCGGCCAAGGCCAAATTGACCCCTTCCAGCCCCGGCGACGCCGTACGCCACAGCGTTTCCAGCAGCACGGGCGCCTTTGTGCCCGCACCGGCCTGCCCCGCCAGCCGCTGCAGGTGGTTCGCGGTGTGGTGCACCGGCTGGAACAGGCCGGCCTGCGCCGCCGCCTGTTGCCGGCCGTCACAGCACAGGGCCACGGTCATGCCGGCGGCGTGCTGCAGCACTTTTTCCAGCAGCGCATATTCCGGCGGCGTGAAGCCGTCGAAGCCGTCGATAAAGACCGCCTTGCCGTTGAAATAGCCCTTATCCACGCTTTGCGCCGCCAGGCCCAGGCGGTCCTCCGGGTCCTGCGCCGCGCCCGCGATCATCGCCTGGTAGGCCTCGAAGATGCGCGCGATCTCCAAAAGCTTTGCGTCGTCCTGCGCCGCCGCCACCGCCCGCAGCTGCGCCGGGGTGGCCCCGGCGGTCTTCAGCTCGGCCAGCGTTTGGGCACACAGCTGGCAAAAGGCCGTGCTGCGCCGCTGTCGTGCGAACATCTGCAGCCCTTCGCCCATGGCGTCCAGTGCGCGCCGCACATACACGCTGCGCCCCGCCTCGGTGAGCAGCGGCAGCGCCATGCCGCCGCTGTGCTTCAGCACGCGCTCGGCCAGCGTGCGAAAGCTGGCCACCTCCACAAACGCGCTCAGCGCGTCGCCCAGGCGGCGGTACACCAGCGCCTCGGCCGACGAGGAGAACTGCTCCGGCACCAAAAAGACGCTGTGGGCGCCCTGCTGTGCACGCGCTTTCACAAGCTCGGTCAGGTGGGTGGTCTTGCCGGTGCCGGCAAGGCCCAAAACCAGCTGCAACATATGGCGCCTCCTCTCGCGCGGCCGCGCTGTGCGGCCTGTTTCGTCTCTATTATATATCAGGCGCCGGCGTGCGTAAACCAAAAGCCCCCTGCCCGGTGCGCTTTGGCCACAGGCAAAGGGCTCGTTCTATTTTTCGTTGCGCGCGCCGGAAAGGCTACTCCAGCCCCAGCAAATCGCGCACCACGGCGCCCGCCAGCACCAGGCCCGCCGCGCCCGGCACAAAACTGATGCTTCCCGGCGTGCGCTCTGCGGGGCCATCACCGCAGGCCTCGTCGCCCGGCGCGGGCCGTGGGTGCAGCGGCGGCTCCTTCGAATACACCACCTTCACGCCATGGATGTCCCGCTTTTTCAGCTCCCGGCGCATCACCCGGGCCAGCGGGCAGCCGCTGGTCTTCTCGATGTCGGCCACCTCGAAGCACTCGGGATGCAGCTTGTTGCCCGCACCCATCGCGCTGATGACCGGCACCCCGGCGCTGCGCGCGCGCAGGATGATCTCCAGCTTGGCCGTCACCGTGTCCACCGCGTCCACCACATAGTCGTAGCCATCCATGGCGTAGCGTCCGGCGTTTTGAGGCGTGTAGAAGATGGGAAACACCCGCACCTGGCAGTCGGGGTTGATGTCGGCGATGCGCTGGGCCATCACCGCCACCTTCTGCTGGCCGATGGTGGAGTGCAGCGCCACGATCTGCCGGTTCAGGTTGCTCTCGCTCACGCGGTCGTTGTCAAACAGCGCCAGCGCCCCGATGCCCGCGCGTGCCAGCGCCTCGCACACAGCGCCGCCCACGCCGCCCACGCCAAAAACGGCCACCCGCTTTTGGGCCAGCCGCCTTACGCCCTCGTCCCCCACCAACATCGCCGTCCGCGAAAACATCGCCGCCCCCCAATATCCGTGCCGCTCACTCGCACCGGTACACATTCGCCTCGTAGGGCCGCAAAGCCTTGCCCGGGGCGTCATAGTTCGAAAGGGCCAGGTGCTGGGTGGGCAAAATGTGCCCCGGCCGAGGCACCTCCCGCTCTGTCAGGTTCATCTCCACATACCACTTGGCGCCTTCATGCATTCTAAAATAGCAGAACACCCGGCTGTTGCGCAAGAACACCGGCTCAAAACTGCCATACCGCAGGCAAGTGTATTTCTTACGCAATGCGATCAGCTTCTGGTAGTGCGCCCACACAGAGTGCGCGTCCTCCATCTGGATGGCCGCGTTCAGGTACTCCACCCCGTCGGTCAGGCGCATCCACGGCTCCGCCCCGGTGAACCCCGCCTTGGGGCTGTTGTTCCACGGCATGGGCGTGCGCGCATGGTCGGGCGCATAATTCAGCACCCGCTGCAGTGCGCCGGCATCGCCCATGGCCCCGCGCAGCTCTGAATACATGTGCAGTGCGCCGGGGTCGCGCAGCTCGCTTGCCGAGGCAAAGCGCGTGTTGCCAACGCCCAGCTCCTGCCCTTGGTACACAATGGGCGTGCCGCGCAGCGTGAGCAGCATGGTGCCCAACAGCTTTGCCAAAATCACGCGGTACAGCGCGCTGGCACCCAAGCGGCTCACCATGCGGGGCGTCTCTGCCGTCTCGAAAAAGATGGGCATCCAGCGCTCGGTGGTGTATTGGCACATCCAGCGCAGGTAATAGTCTTTCAGGTCATTCAGCTCCAGCCGCCCCTCTTCGCCGCGGCGGCCGCGGGGCGTCAGGTGGGCGAAATCCAGCACAAGGTCCAGCTCGCCCTGCTCGGCCCCGGTGTAGAACTTGGCCATCTCGGTGCCAATGCCGTTCGCCTCGCCCGCCAAAAAGGGCACCTTGCCCTTGGCCTGCCCGTCTTCCGTGCCGGCCATCGCCCGCCGCAATGCGCGCAGGCAGCGGTGGTTCCCCGGCCCGCCGGCATATTGCTCGTAGCCTGTGGGCAGGCCAAATCCCGGCGGGGCAGGCCTGCCGTTCTCCATGCTGCTGGGCACCAGCGTGTTCACCGCGCCGAAGAAAAAGCCATCCACACCTTTTTCCAGCCAAAAACGCAGCGCTTCGGCAATGCCGGTGCGCACCGCCTCGTTCTCCCAGTTCAGGTTCATGCGCTGGCGGCCAGCCAGGCTCAGCGCCCAGGCGCTAATCTCCGGCACCCAGGTCCACGCCGAGTTCACGCCGTTGCGCATCCAGTTGTTGGGCGGGGCGTCGGGCACGCCCTTCTCTATCATATAAAACCCTGCGCCGTCGCCCGCCGCCGGCCCATCCGCCTCTGCAGCGTGGGCCATCTCCCGGCGGAACCACGGGTGCGCGCTGGCGGTGGCGTCTATCTCCACGCCCATCAGCACCCGCATGCCGCGTTCGTGCGCCTGCGCCATTAGCGTCTCAAAGTCCTCGAAGGTGCCCGCCTCTTCCTGCAGCGCGCAAAAATCGCGCACGCCGCGCAGGCCCGCGCCCGCCGCGTCCAGCACCGGCCACAACCACAGGGCGTCCACGCCCAGCTTTTCCAGATATGGCAAGCGCTGGATAAGGCCCCCGATGTCCCCCACGCCATCGTGGTCGGAATCGGCAAAGCTGGGCAGGTAGACCTGATAGACCACCGCCTCTTTCCACCACGCCATGCGCCCGCTGGTGCGCGGCGCCGGCGCCACGGGTCCGTGGGCCGCCATGGCCACCACAAAGTCCGCAAAGCCGGGCCCGGCAATGCGGTCGATGTTTTGCAGCGGCATGTTGCCCACAAAGGGCGCGCGCAGCCAGCGTTCGTCTCGGCCCAGCTGCACCATCAGGTTCTGCAGCAGGTCACGCCCCACGGGGTTGGCCCACACCTCTTTTATTCTGCTGTGGCGGTCAAGCGGCATCCAAACAGTCTCCTTTGCAGGTCGGCAGGGGCCTGCCCCGCCCAAGTGCCCATCCAAAACCTTTGTCTGCTTTTTAAGTATACTGTCAAATTATGAAAAAAAATATGTTCGCCGGTTAACAAAACAACAACCCGCAAAAAAATCCGCTCTCCGGCAAAACATCCCCTGCCGGGACCCCTGCACAAAAACCGGCCCCGGTGTTCCTGCGCTTGGAACATCGGGGCCGGGCAAAACGCATATTGTCTCACATCGGCCGGGCACTAGGGCTCTGCGGCCTCCGCGCCCTCTTCTTCCGCGTCGCCGTGGCCCGGGCAGGTCTCCGGCAGGCCAAAGTCGGTGTAATAGCCGCCCATCGCCGGGCAGCCGGGCTGGGCCAGCCCGCCCGAGATGGTGCAGAAGGTGGTCTCCACCACGCCTTCGGGCCGCTCGGGGAACTCCTTGTACGGCAGCTCGGCGTGGATGGGCTCCATCAGGGCCTTCCACACGTTCACCGGGATGTTGGTGCGGGCGTTGGCCGACCACTTGCGGTAGAAGGTGTAACCCTTGTCCGGCGTGGTGTTGTCGTAGCCCCACCACACGGCCGTCACATAGTATGGCGTCAGGCCCACGAACCAACGGTCGTTGTCGTTGCTGGTGGTGCCCGTTTTGCCCACGCTCTCCATCTCGCCCTCCAGCGCCATGCCGCCGGCCGTGGGGCTGGCGCCGCCCGGGTAGGTGCCGCTGTGCACCACGTTGTACAGCAGGCGGTTCATCACATAGCCGGTGGACTGCTCGACGGCCTGGATGGGCATCACCTCGGGTTCCAGCACGATGTTGCCCTTGGCGTCGGTGACTTTGCTGTAGGAGTGCAGCGTGGTGAACACGCCATACTGCTGCTCGCCGCCAAACATCGCGTAGGCGCCGGCCAGCTCATACGCCGACATGCCGTAGGTCTGGCTGCCCAACACCAGCGGGCCCAAGTCCCGGTCTTCCGGCACCAGGCTGCTTATCTGCAGGGTCTCTTCCAAAAACTCGAACATGGCGTCGCGGGAGACCCACATGCCCACCTGCGCGGCCACCGTGTTGGTGGACTCGGCTATGGCCGAAACGATGGGGATCTTCTCGTTGCGCACCTTGTCGCCATAGTTGGTGGGCCAGTCCTTGATGGGCGTGCCGCTCTCGGGGTCGCGCTTGTTGGGGTCGCGCGCCATGATGGGCGCGTCCATCACCATCTTGGAGTAGTGCACAAGGGCGTAGTCGATGCCCAGCGCATAGGCCGCGATGGGCTTCATGGTAGAGCCCACCTGGCGCACCGAACCCACGGTGGTGTAGCTGCCGTCGCTGTTCTCCACCACCGTGCCGATGGAGCGGTTCAGGCTGAGGCTGGTGGTCTTTTTGCCGATGCCGCCGCTGGTGGCGATGAGCTGCCCGTTGTAGTCCACCACCACCACCGACGCCTGCGGCATCACCTCTTTGGTGTCCACCACCTGCCCGGCGGCGTTCTTCACCTCTTCTATCACAGTCAGCGTGTTTTTATAGCCGGGAAAGCGTGTTTCATCCATGAAGAAGCCGCCTTCGTCATAGCCGGTCTCCATGATGCTGTCCAGCTGCGCCTGCACGTTCAAGTCGGCGGTGGCATAGATGCGGTAGCCGCTGTTGTATATCTTGTTGATGGCCGCACTGCGCGTGATATTCAGCTGCTTGGCCAAATCGTCCGCCACGTCGTTGAACACCTTGTCGCTGATGTAGGAGAACACGCTGGTGGTGGAGGTGGCGGTGGAGGTCTTGCGGGTGGCCAGGTTCAGCGAGGGCATGGCCCACACCTCTTCGGCCTGCTCCTGGGTGATATATTCACATTCCAGCATGAACTGGATGACGTCGTTGCGGCGCTTGAGGCAGTTCTCGGGGTTTTGGAACGGGCTGTAGTAGGTGGGCGCGCGGGTGATGCCCGCGATGGTGGCGCACTCGGCCAGGGTCAGCTCGCTCACCTCTTTGTCGAAATATTTGCGCGCGCCGGCGCCCACCCCGGCAATGCGCTCCGACAGGCTCATGGTGTTCAAATAGCACTCCATGATCATCTCTTTGGAGTAGCGGTTGTTCAGGCTCCACGCGCGGAAAATCTCGCGTATCTTGCGCTTGTAGCCCTCGGTGCGGTCGCCGCCCTCCGTCTGCACCACATCATCGCCGGTCAGGTTTTTCACCAGCTGCTGGTCGATGGTGGACGCGCCGAAGGAGGTGTCCTGGAAGGGGATGAACTCGTTGATGAGCGCCAGAATGGTGCGCCGGAAGTTCACGCCGTGGTGGTCCAAAAACTCGCGGTCCTCGGTGGCGATGATGGCGTTCACCAAATCGTCCGGGATCTCATAGTCTGGCACCCACACGCGGTCCTCGTCCTTGTACAGCTCCTGGTACTCGATGTAGTCTTCCTTTTCCCGGGCGTCTAGGTTGTCGGGGTTATACGCCATGATATAGCTGGTCTGGTTCAGCACCGGGTTCTCCAAATCCAGGATGTAGTCGTCGTTCTCGGTGGTCTGGATGACATACTTCACCGCCTGCACCCCGGCGATGGCGCCCACCATCAGGCCCAGGCACAGCACCACAAAAAGGCCCTTGAAAACGTTTAAAATGGCCACTTTGGCCACCGTGCCCGCCATCAACTTGCCCTTGGGCTTTTTTTTGCGCGGCGCCTTCGCCCCGGCGGGCGTTTTGCCGTCGGCGGCGCTTTTGGCAGCCGCCGGGCGCGGCACATTGCGCACGCGGGTGCGGTCGTCGGTGGGTTTATTGCGGGCAGGGGGTGCGGGCCGGCTGTTGCCGGCGCCACCCTGAGATGGTTTCTTTTGATCCACTGTTCGTCTTCCCTCCATAACAAAGCCGGGCAAAACCACCGGCGAAAGCGCCTGCCGCGGGCACTTTTTCACCCTGCGCGGCGGCACTCAAAGTATTATAACACATAATGCGTGAAGATGCAGTTACAAAAACGCAGGGCCCGGCACGCCGGGCAACCGCGCTTTCGCCACTTCGTGGATAATACGAACCAGCCCGCCATTTCCTTTCATTTGGCGGGCGATGCCGCGCTTTTTCACACCTTTTGACGGCGGGCGAGGCGGGATGCTATAATTGGGCAAAACCACCCGGCGGCCCGCGGCGTGCGGCGGGCCGCCAAAACCCGAAAAGCCTGGGGGCACCCTGACATGGACATGCTGCAATACCCGTTCGACGGCGCGGCCATTTTGCAAAAAAAGCGGGCGCTGAAAAAGACACTGGCCGAGCAAGGCGGCCTTTTGGATAAAAAAATCGCCATCGTCAGCGGCAGCACGGTGGGCGAAGTGCAAAACATCCTGGAGCTGTTTTTGCTGGCGGGCGGCATCCGCCCGCAGTTCTGGCAGGGCGAGTACGGCCTGTTCTACGAGGACGTGGTGTTCGACGCGGGGCAGCTTTCCGCCTTTGCGCCGGACGTGCTCATCGTGCACACCTCGGTGCGCAACCTGCGCCAATGGCCCGCCCCGCAGGACAGCGTGGCCGAAGCCGCCGAAAAACTGCAGGGCGAATACGCCCGCTTTGAGGCCGTGTGGGCCGCCGCCCAAAAGCTGGGCTGCCCGGTGGTGCAGAACAATTTCGAGATGCCCGGCTTCCGCCACTTTGGCAACATGGACGCCTGGGATACGCGCGGGCGGGTGGCCTTTGTGCGGCAGCTGAACGAGAAATTGGCCGCCTATGCCGCGGCCAACCCCGGGCTGTATATCCACGACATCGCGTGGCTTTCGGCCATGCACGGGGTGGACCAATGGTGCGACGACGCCGCGTGGTATGGCTACAAATACGCCTGTGCGCCGGCCTTTATCCCGGCCTACTGCCACAGCCTGGCCTCTCTGGTGAAAAGCCTGTTCGGCCTGGTGAAAAAAGGCGTGGTGACAGACCTCGACAACACGCTGTGGGGCGGCGTCATCGGCGAAGTTGGGCCCGAGGGCATCGAGGTGGGCAGCGAAGAGCCCGCCGGCATGGCCTATGCCGCGTTCCAAAGCTACCTGAAAATGCTGGCCGAGCGCGGCGTGCTGCTGGCCGTCGCCTCCAAAAACGAGCCCGAGCTGGCCGAGGAAGGCCTTGCCCGGGCAGAGAGCCCGCTGACCCGGGCGGACTTTTTGGCCTTTGAGGCCAACTGGGGGCCCAAGTCGCACAGCGTGGCCGCCATCGCCGCCCAGCTGAACATCGGGGCGGACAGCCTGGTGTTCCTGGACGACAACCCCGCCGAGCGCGAGGAGGTGCACGGCGCGCTGCCCGAGGTGGCCACGCTGCCCATCGCGCAGCCGGAGGACAGCGTGCGCCTGGTGGACCGCAGCGGCTATTTCGAGGTCTCGACGCTGTCGGGCGACGACGTGGGCCGCGGCGAGATGTACCGCCAAAACGCACAGCGCGCGGCCCAGCAGGCCCGCTTTTCCAGCTACGACAGCTATCTTGAAAGCCTTGAGATGCGCGCCGACATCGGCCCCTTTCAGCCGGGGCAGGTGGAGCGCATCACCCAGCTGGTGAACAAGACCAACCAGTTCAACCTCACCACCCGCCGCACCACCGCCGCCGAGGTGACCGCATGGATGCACGACGCGGGCACCGTCACGCTGGCTGGGCACCTGGTGGACAAATTCGGCGACAACGGCCTGGTGGCCGTGCTGGTGGCCCAAAAATCGGGCGACGCGCTCGACATCACCGTGTGGCTGATGAGCTGCCGGGTGTTCAAGCGGCAGCTGGAGCACGCCATGTTTGACGCACTGGTGCAGAAAGCGCAGGCCCTCGGCGTGAAAACCATCACCGGCAGCTGGCTGCCCAGCCCCAAGAACTTGTTGGTGCGCGATTTTTATGCTACAATTGGCTTTGATTTGACAGAGGACACCGAGGCCGGGCGGCGCTTTTGCTACACCGTGCCCGAAAGCTATATCCCCAAAAACACAGTGATAGAGGTGGCGTTGCCCGATGGACAGAGCGAAAACCCTTGAGGAACTGCAGGAGATCTTCCGCACCAATTTCGACGATGACGACATCGTGCTGACCGAGGCGACCTACTCGGCCGACATCGAGGACTGGGACAGCCTCGAGCAGATCAACCTGCTCACCGCCATCGAAAAGCGATACGGGCTCAAGTTCACCCTGGCCGACGTGCGCGACTTGCGGCACATCGGCGACATGCTGGACCTTCTGGCCCGGCTTTTGGGCTGATGAACCGCTACCGGCTGGAGGAGCTTCGGGTGGGCCAGAGCGAGCAGTTTTCCATGGCCGTCACCGAGGAGAAGATGCGCCTTTTTTGCGAGATGAGCGGGGACACCTCGCCCATCCACATGGACGATACCGCCGCCCGAAAGCGCGGCTACAGCGGCCGCGTGGCCTATGGCATGCTGAGCGCCAGCCTGTTCTCCACGCTGGCCGGGGTGTACCTGCCGGGCGAAAACTGCCTGCTGCACCAGGTGCAGGCCACCTTTGCAAAGCCGGTGTATATCGGCGATGTTCTCACCGTCACGGGCACCGTGCAGGAGATAAACGAGACCTTCGGGCAGATCACCGTGAAGGTGGCCGTGCAAAACCAGCGTGGCGAAAAGGTCACCCGCGGCTTTTTCAAGGCCGGCGTGGCGACACCTGCCGAAACAGGCGAAGGCGTGTGAAAACAAAAGGAGAAACCATGCCAAACACCTACCTGATCACCGGCGCCAGCAGCGACGTGGGCACTTTGCTCATCGACCGCCTGCTCTCCCACGGGCAGCCGGAGGACACCGTGTACGCCCAAGGCTATGGCGACCTCGAACACCTGGTGCCGCTCATCCAAAAATACCCCGGGCGCATCTTCACCTTTGACGTGAACCTGGCCGACAGCCAGCATGTGGCCCTGTTTTTGGACACGCTGGATTCCGAGATGGGCTGCCCTTCGCACATCGTGCACCTGCCGGCGCTGCCCGTGGTGAACGCCCAGATAAAAAAGTTTGACGAGGCGCGCTTTGCGCTGGACGTGCAGGTGCAGGCGGGCAGCGCGGCCGCCGTGTGCAAGCGCTTTGTGCCCAAAATGGCAAAGCGGGGCGCCGGGCGCGTGCTGTTCATGCTCACCAGCTATATTTTGGGCATCCCGCCCAAACACGTGGCCGCCTACGTGATGGCCAAAGAGGCGCTGCACGGGCTGGCCAAAAGCCTTGCCGCCGACACCGCCGGCACCGGCGTCACCGTGAACTGTGTGGCGCCCTCCATGATGGAGACGAAGTTCTTGGCCGAGACGCCGCACCTGATTGTGCAGGCGGCGGCCGAGGCCCACCCCATGGGCCGTAACGCCACCCCGCAGGACGTGGTGCCCGCCATGGAATTCCTGCTGGGCGAAGAGGCCGCCTTCATCACCGGCGTGGTGCTGCCCATCACCGGCGGCGCGGCCAACTAGGCGCTTTTCCCGCACCCGCAGCACACACGCTGGCCGGGCGGCCTCTTCGCCGCCGGCCCTCACCCAAAGGGAGGTGCCCCGGTGGCCGAATACCAGTTCCGCCTGGCCAACACGGCCGACCGCGCAGCCATCACCGGCTTTGTGCGGCACCACTGGGCTGCGGCGCACCCGCTTGTTGAACTGCCCGATTTTTTTGACTACTACTACAAAGCGGAGGGCGACGCCCTCCGCTTTGCGCTGGCCGAACAAGACGGCGCCTTGGCCGCGCTGGCGGGCTTCATCCCGGCCAGCCGCCGGCCGCAGCCGGACGTATGGGTCTCGCTGTGGGTGGCCGACCCCGCCGCCCGCGGCAGCGGCCTGGAGCTGATGGACGCGCTGCCACAGCTCACCGGCTGCCGCACGCTGGCCTGCAACAACATCCGGCCCGAAACGCAGCCTTTTTACACTTTTTTGGGCTATGCCACCGGGCGCGTGGGCCACTTCTACCGCCTGGCCCAGCGAAGGCAGTACCGCCTGGCGCGCATCGCAGAGAAGGACATCCCGCCGGTGGGCGGCGCGGCGCGGCTGCACCCGCTTCCCACGCCCGAGGCCCAGCACGCCTGCGGCTTTGTGCCGCCAGAAGGCGCCAACCCCTACAAGGACCTGTGGTACATCGAGCGGCGCTTTTTCGCCTTTCCGCGGCAAAGCTACCGGCTGTATGCCGCCACCCTGCCGCAGGAAACCGTGCCCCGGGCGCTGCTGGCCACGCGCGTCACCCGGGCCATGGGCACGGCGGCGCTGCGCATTGTGGACTACATCGGCCCGGCCGATTTTTTGCCCGAGATGGGCGGCGCCATCGACGAGCTGATGCGAAAGGCCGGCGCCGAATACGCCGACCTCTACTGCGCGGGGCTTCCGGCAGACCTGCTGCGGCAAGCGGGCTTTGCCGAGCGCGCACAGGACGCCGCCAACATCCTTCCCACCTACCTGGACCCGCCCGTCATCGAAAACGTGGACTTCCACTATTTCACCAGCCGGCCACAGGGTTTTGTGCTGTTCAAGGCCGACGGCGACCAGGACCGCCCCAACACCCCGCTGTAGGCGCCCCTGCCGGCGGGGTGTTCATTCGCCTTCCGCCACAAAGGCGGCCAGCGTGCTTCCGGCCATACGGTACACCGTCCACTCGTCCATGGCCTGTGCCCCCACCGCCCGGTAAAAGCGGATGCTCGGCTCGTTCCAGTCCAGGCACCACCACTCCAGCCGGCCGCACCCGCGCGCCACCGCCGTTTTGGCCACCTCGCGCAGCAGCGCCTTGCCGTGGCCCGCGCCCCGGTGCTCGGGCCTCACGAACAGATCCTCCAGATAGAGGCCCGCCCGGCCCAGAAAAGTGGAGAAGTTGTGGAAGAACAGGGCGAAGCCCACCTCCACGCCGTCTGCCAGCACAAACAGCACCTCCGCCTTGCGCTTTTGGAATATCCACTCTTTCAGCAGCGCCTCGGTGGCCACCACCGCGTCCAACATGTACTCGTACTCTGCCAACCCTTTGATGAACTGCAAGATCAGCCCCGCGTCATCCTCGTTGGCAAATCGAAACGTGCGCATATATTGCCTCCCTGTATGCCTCTTTGCTGTTTGCGGCAAGCATTTTGTTTTATCCAAAGCAGGGGCCACCCCGCACCGGCGGAGTGGCCCCTTTGTTATTGCCTGAACTGCCCGCTAGCGCCCGCCGCTGGAGCTGCCGCCGCCCGACGAGCCCGAGAACCTGCCGCCACCGCCCGAGAACCCGCCGCCGCCGCCCGAAAAACTGCTGCTGGAGCGGGACGCGTTGTAGCCGGCGCGGTAGCCGGTGTACATCGCGTGCGAAAAACTGCGCGTGATGTGGTTGATCATCATGATGTCGAACATGTCCACGCTGGTGCCCATCTGCTGGGCCGCCTGCACAAAGTAGTCTGGATACAGCTGCTTGAACTGCTGGGCCACCTCGTCTGCAATGCCGAACAGCTGCGCGTAGATGAGGTAGCGGTCCCACAGCTGCACCTCGCGCGCCTCGCGCTCGTTGATGATGGTGAAGTCTTTGAGGTATTTTTTAAAGCCGAACATCTCGCGCGTCAGCTGCTCGCCCAGCGGGGTGTACACCGTTTTGGTGCTGGTGAGCAGCCCGAAGAACACCTTGGTCGCCTCGTCCGTCGTGGCGCCCATCACACGGATGGCCTGCTTGCCCTCGTTGCGGTAGCTGTCCAGCCAGCCGTCCACCTTCGTGTAATTCTTCTTGCTCCACTTTTCAAACTCTTTGTTCTGCAAGATATAGTCCCGCCCGGCGGCCGACACCAGCATGTCGTACAGCGTGCGCTCGCTGCCGCTCATCGCCGGCCGGGCCGAGTACAGCTTGATGGACGTCTCCGACGAGGTCTTTCCAAACAGGCTGGTGCTCTCCTGCGCCACGATCTCCACCTGCCGGGTGCGTATCCACTGCAACAGGTAGGCGCCGATGATGTTGCCGTCGTTGCCCTCCTGCCGCAGCTCTTTCAGCCGGGCCCAGGTGGCGTGCATGTTGTCGCGCCAGGGCAGCGCTCGGCTATAGTCCACCTGGTCGGTCCGGTATTCCGGCTTCATGTGCCTGGCACCTGTGCTGTTGTTCTTGTCTGCAACCCTTGAAAACCATGCAAACAGCGCCACAAACGCCCCCACAAGCACCACCGAGAGGATCATCCCGCCGTAGTCGTCCAGCCACCAGCGAAAACGGTCCCACGCGGTGATGGTGTACTCCGGGTAATAGTCGTCGCCGTCTTGCCAATCTTCCCACTCTTCCGCCACCACACCCGCATCGGTGTTCAGCGTGTCCTCCGTCATATAGCCAGACTCGTAGTCTGTGCCACGCAGCGCCTCGCGCTTCACTTCTTCAAATGTTTGGCTGCGCTGCACCCGCGGCTGGAACATGCCCTCGGCAAACTGCACAAAGCACTCCAATGTGCTGCCCGGCTGCATCGGCTCGGTGGTGGTGGCCAGCGCCACGCCCTCGCGCACATAGATCTCGCCCGTGGTGCCCGCGCCCCACACGCCGGTGTTTTGCTCGGTCAGCTCAAAGCGGTCGTAGCGTATGGTCACGCTGGCCTGCTCGATGGGCACGTCCACCTCGGCCACAAAGACCTGCAGGATTACCGCGGCGTCGGCGTAGCCCTTCACCACGTTGGTCATGTGGTAGCGCGCGGTGAAGCGATGGCGCCCGGTGCTGCCCACGCCCCAGCACAGCTCTGCGCCGTCGGAAAGCCACACCTCGCCACACTGATAGGCCTTTTCGTCGATGCTGCGGTTCACGTCCCAGGCGCCCACGTTTTCGAACTGCGTGCCGTTTTCGTCGCTCACCGAAAATTCGGAGATCTCCGACTCGTCGAAGTTCACCCGCTTCAGGTACCACTCGGTGATGCCACCATACACGGTGAGATCCCACTCCTCGGTGATGACGGCGCCGCCGTCCTCCTCGAGGTCCACCGTCACCGCCACCTCGTGCACATCATAGTTGCCGGCGGCGGCCACAGGCAGCGGCACGGCCAAAAAAGCGGCCAACAGGCACACGGCGCACAGCGCGGC
Organism: Oscillospiraceae bacterium; assembly: GCA_050173515.1. Classification (GTDB taxonomy): domain Bacteria; phylum Bacillota; class Clostridia; order Oscillospirales; family Ruminococcaceae; genus JAAYCI01. The sequence continues at coordinate 16,199 of JBFXKS010000001.1, forward strand.
CGCCCATTTTTTCCTCACAGCCATCCCGCCTCCTCGCCTCACCGGGCCAACACCGGCATGTCCGCCTTGGCGGGGTCCTGCTGCAGGTAGTCACGCGGGGCAAAGCCCAGCCCGCCCGCCAGCAGCGAGCCCGGCAGGCTGCGCACCAGGCGGTTATACTTGGTCACCGTGTCGTTGTACACCATGCGGCTCATGCGCACGTTGTCCTCGTGGTTTTTCACTTCGTCCATCGTCTTCAGGTACAGCGTGTTGCTCTTCAAATCCGGGTAGGCCTCGGCCAGGGCGTTGATGCGCCCGATGCCCTGCTGGATCATGGCCTCCTGCTCCTCCACCTCTTTCGCGCTGCTTTTGGGGCTGATGCCCTGCCGCGCGCGGATGGTCTGCATCAGGGTGTTGTATTCCTGGTCGGAGTAGCCCTTGGTCAAATCGGCCAATGTGTTCAGCGCGTCCCAGCGGCTGGCCTGCTGCACGCCGATCTGGCTCAGGGCGTTGCCGCACAGCTCCTCGGCGTGTACCAGGCGGTTTTGCCCGCCCACGAACCACACCACCACGGCTATCACAATAACCACCACCACCGCCAAAATGATCCCGATAATCAACCCTATGCTCATTTTTATCCTCCTTGGCACCGGCCGCAGCGCCCGTGGGCGCCCGGCACATGCTTATTGATGCTGTGAAACCGCCCCCATTATACCACACCGTTACGCCCGATGTATAGCGGTGCGTCCCGGCTTCGGCCTCAGGCCTGCGGCGGCTTTTTCATGGTCAGCGCGATGCGCTTGCGCCCTTCGTCCACGCTGACGACCCACACCGTCACGATGTCGCCCACGCTGAGCGCCTCGGCCGGGTGGCGGATGAAACGGTTGGCGATCTGGCTGACGTGCACCAGGCCGTCCTGGTGCACACCGATGTCCACAAAAGCCCCGAAATCCACCACGTTGCGCACGGTGCCGGCCAACTCCATGCCCGGCTTCAGGTCCTTCATCTCCAGCACGTCGCTGCGCAGCAGCGGCGGCGGCAGGCTGTCGCGGATGTCCCGCCCCGGGCGCAGCAGCTCCTCGATGATGTCGTGCAGGGTGGGCTTGCCAACGCCCAGCTTTTCGGCCAAGGCCCCCATGCCCAGCGCCTTCGCCTGCTCGGGCAGGCCCTTGATGGCCTCGGTGCCGATGTCGGCCGCGGTGAAGCCGCACAGCTTCAGCAGCGCTTTGGCGGCGGCGTAGCTCTCCGGGTGCACGGCGGTGGCGTCCAGCCGGTTTTCCGCCTCGGGCAGGCGCAAAAAGCCGGCGCACTGCTCGTAGGCCTTGGGCCCCAGCTTGCTCACTTTCAGCAGCTCCCTGCGCGCGGCAAAGGGCCCCTCGGCCTCGCGCCGGGCCACGATGTTCTTCGCCGTGGCCGCAGAGAGGCCGGCCACCCGCTCCAGCAGCGGCGCCGACGCGGTGTTCAGCTCCACGCCCACGGTGTTCACGCAGTCCTCCACCACGCCGTCCAGCTCGGCGGCCAGGCGGGCGGGCGGCATGTCGTGCTGGTACTGCCCCACGCCCACCGCCTTGGGGTCTATCTTCACCAGCTCGGCCAGCGGGTCCTGCAAACGCCGGGCGATGGAGATGGCGCTGCGCAGATTGACGTCGTACTGCGGAAACTCCTCGGCGGCCAGCTTGCTGGCGGAATACACGCTGGCGCCCGCCTCGTTCACCACCATGTACTCCGGGCGCACGCCCTTTTGCGACAGGGTGTGCAGCACCCCCACGGTGAACAGCTCGGTCTCGCGCCCGGCGGTGCCGTTGCCAATGGCGATGACCTGCACGCCGTGCTTTTGCACCAGCGCCGCCAGCATACGGCCCGCCTCGGCCTGTTTGGCCTCGGAGGCGGCCACCGGGTAGATGACGGCGGTGTCCAGCACGCGGCCGGTGGCGTCCACCACGGCCACCTTGCAGCCCATGCGGTAGCCGGGGTCCAGCCCCATGGCCACCTTGCCGCGGATGGGCGGCTGCAGCAAAAGCTGCCGCAGATTCTGCCCAAACACCTTGATGGCGCCCTCGTCCGCCCGCTCTGTCAGCTCGGCGCGCACCTCGCGCTCCAGCGACGGATGCAGCAAGCGGGCATAGGCGTCCTCCACCGCCAGCTGCACCTGCCGGCCGGCCGGGCTGTTGTTCTTCACCACGGCGCGGGCCAGAAGGGCGGTGGCCTGCTGGGCGTCCACGTGCACGGCCACCTTCAAAAAGCCCTCTTTCTCGCCCCGGTTCACCGCCAGCACCCGGTGCCCGGCCATCTTGCGCACCGGCTCGTCATATTCATAGTACAGGCGATACACGCTGTCCTCATCCGGCCTGGCGGCGCGGCTTTCCAGCACGGCGTGCTGCGCGTAAAAGGTGCGCAAGGCCGCGCGCAGGCGCGCGTCGTCCGAGAAATCCTCGGCCAGCACGTCCCGCGCGCCCGCCAGCGCCGCCTCGGCATCCGGCACTTCTTTTTCGGCGTCCACATGGCCCTCGGCCAGCGCGGCGGGGTCATCGCCGGTGTGCTGCTGCAGCAGGCGGGCGGCCAGCGGCTCCAGCCCGCGGGCGCGGGCCACGCTGCCGCGCGTTTTGCGCTTGGGCTTGAAGGGCCGGTAGATGTCCTCCACCTCGGCCAGGGTGGCGGCGGCGCCCAGCGCTTCGGCAATGGCGTCGGTCATCTTCTCCTGCTCGGTGATGGAGCGGCCCACCTCGTCCTTGCGGGCGGCCAAATTGCGCAGGTAGGCCAGCCGCTCGTTCAGCTCGCGCAGCACCTGGTCGTCCATGCTGCCGGTGGCCTCCTTGCGGTAGCGCGCGATGAACGGGATGGTGTTGCCCTCATCGATGAGCGCCACGGCGGCGGCCACCCGCCCGGTATCCAGTTTCAGTTCCTTGGCCAGCTGCTGTGCAAAGTCCATCCCGCGTCCCTCTTCTCTATGCATTGTCTGTGCCTGTCTCCTGCCCATCTGTTTCGTCGGGCACCGCCGCGGCTGTCTCTGGCGCTTCACCGGGCGGTGCTTCGGCTATCCCAGGCACCTCGAAAGCCGACGGCGGGTTTTCGGCGTCATCGGCGCCCGCGGCGGGCAGGGCCGCAGCGGGCAGGGCCGCCTTGCGCCGGGCGCTGCGCTTTTCCAGCTGGCGCGCCAGCAGCAGGTAGGCGCACAGCAGCACCAGCGACAGCAGGCTGATGGCGATGCCCGCGGCAAAGCCGGGCGTGCGGTAGGTGAAGATGATCTCGTTGTCGCCCGCCGGGGCCAGCACGGCCATCATGCCGCCGCTCACCTTCAGCACCTCGGTGGGCACGCCGTTCACCGTGGCGGTGAAGCCGGGGTCGTAGGGCACGGCGTAGAACACCAGGTTCTCCTTTTCCAGCTCGATGAGCGAGGTGAAGCCGGTGGCGTCGGCGATGACATAGTAAGAGGAGGAGGCACGGCGCGCGGCGGCGTTCTCGGTGTAGCGCTGGTAGCTGGGCGGCTGGTACACATACTTGCCGCCCTCGTTTGTGGCCAGCGCCTCCCAGGTGACGGCCTGCCCTTCAAACAGGCGGCGGTAGCGGCCCTCCTGCTCTGCCGTCAGGCCGATGGCCTCCATCAAAATGGCTGAGCGGTCCCCGGTGGTCACGCCGTTCAGGTTGTCCATGGTGACATAGCGGTCGTAGGTGAAGCCCAGCGGCACGTAGTTTTCGTTTTCATACACGGCAAATGGGCCCTCGGTCTTCCAGTATCTCCAGCCCTGTGCGCCCACTTCCTCCATCAAGAAGGCGTCCTCCTTGCCCTCGGGCATCACCATGAAGCGCACGCTGAGCAGCCCGCGCAGCGGGTAGTTGGCCAGCTCCGGCTTGCTGGAGACGTCCCGCTTCACGCCCACCAGCGGGTAGAACTCCATGATGGACGGGGTGACCACCGAGTTGAAGGTCTGCAGGCAGCTCTTGTCCAGCCACAGGCCCAGGTTGTCGTAGTCGCTGCCATACTCGTCGATGCGGTAGAACTGCCCTTCGGGCAGGGCCAGCTGGGCGGTGCCGTCGTATTGCTGGGCCCGGTAGTTCGCGTCGCGCTGCCACTGCTCGAACTTGCCCAGCGAGATGTGGGCCACCGCGTAGAACGAGGAAAAGCCCATCACCGCGCCCAGCAGCAGCGCGGCAAAGCGCGCCCTCCTGCGCCGGGGCACCAGCACAAAGGCGAACAGCCCCGAGGCCAGCATGGCCAAAAGCCACAGCAGCCAGAAACTGGGCGGGCGCTGCACCACGCCCATCTCCCACTCGCCGTCTTTTTTGGCGGGCACCAGCCCATAGATGGCATAGGTGGCCGTGAAAATGAACGTGAGCCGCGCGCCCCACCGAAGGTCTATGTCGTAGTCCTCCAGGCTACGCAGCGTGGCAAAGGCGGCCATGAGCAGCGGCATGTAGTACCAGCGGGCATAATAGCTGGAGTTGAAGGCATAAAAGCTGGAGTTGAGGAAGGGCACCATGGCCATGACGAGGCAGATGAACAGCAATATCTTCACGCTGCCGCCCTTGCGCGCGCGGCAGTAGGCAAACACCCCGCCCATGCCCACAATGGGCAGGTACAGGCTCATGCTGGTCCACTTGATGGTGCCCTCGGTGAAGATATTGGGCAGATAGGGCGGGTCTGGCGGCAGGAACATGGAGCGGATGATGTTGAAATACTGGTGCACATTGCCATAGAGCAGCATGCCGAAGCCGTTGGCGAAGTTGTCCACGCGGGGGTTGCCCAGCAGGTTCAAAAACGAGGGCAGCGCCAGCGCCATGCCAAGGCCAAGGCCAATGAGCACCTCCACCAGCAAAAGGCCAAATTTCTTCGCCGTGATGTGGTACTCCCTGGTGGCCAGGCGCACGATGAAATAGAGCAGGATGAACACCACGTTGCCCACGAAGAAGAAATAGCTGTTCAGCAGCGCCAGCCCGACGAACAGCGCGAAAAAGCCGCGGCGCCCTTCGTACATAAAGCCGTCCAGCGCCCACAGCATCAGCGGGAAAATGACCACCGGGTCCAGCATGTGGTTGAAAAAGATGTTGTAGACGTTGAAGCCGCAGAAGGCATAGACGAGGCTGCAGATGATGAGCATGTTTCGGCTTTTGGCGTAGCGCGAGAGGTACAGGCAGCTGGCCGCCGCGATGCCGCCGAACTTGAGCATGAACAGCGGCACCATCAGGAAGGGCACCCAGCGCGCGGGAAACAGCACGGAAAGCCACAAAAAGGGCGAACCGATGTTGTAAAACGAGTAAGAGTTGACGATGGAGGAGCCGAGGTCTGTGGCCCAGCTCCAGGTGCCGCCGGCCGACTTGATGAACTGGGAGACGTAAGTGTAGAACGGGATCTGCTAGGAGTTATAGTCGCCACAGTACAGGAAAAAGCCCTTGTCCACAATGAGAAACGGCAAA
>JBFXKS010000002.1:0-18646 GCA_050173515.1 Oscillospiraceae bacterium
CGCGTTGATCACTGTCATGGCGGACCTCCATTTTTTCTTTCTATAATAGCATAAACTTTATCTATAATAAATGGCGTGGCTGCCCGCTTTCCGGGCGCCGAGCCGCTATTTCTCTTCCAGTGTCTCTTCCACCTCGCGCATCTTGTTGCGCACGTCCTCGGGGATATACACCTGCCGGCATTTGGGGCACACCATCAGCTCCACCGGGAACACATGGGTCAGGTAGGTCACCTCCACCCGTGTTTGCACCATGGGGATGTCGTCCAAAGCGCAGCGCACGTCTTTGGGCTCGGTTTTCACTGTTTCCATAGCGCCTAGTCCTCCGTCTCCACCACTTCGCCCTCTTCCAGCACACGCATGCGGTGGGTGTAACAATTATGCACCAAAACCCGCTCGTTTTCAAGGGTGTATTCCACCCAGAACGTAATGTAACGCAGGCGCTGCGTGGCAATGAAGTGCCCCGTCTCGTTCGAATAGATCTTGCGCCCGGTGGCCTCGGCCTCGCGGATGACATCGCGCGCGTCGTCCACCAGCATGTTCTGGGCATACATTTTCGCCAGCACCTCGTCGCTGAAGATGATCTCCAAAGCTTCGTCCTCCTGTTGTGGCGCCTCCTGCCAGAACGTGGTCTTGAGCCTTTCCAGCAGCTGCCGGCGCTCGTGCCGGCGCAGCGAGAAGTCCATCTCCGCCCAGCCGCTGGTGCCCTTGGGCGGCTCTGCGCCAAAGGCCAGCTCCAATATGTGCAGGCATTCCTTGCCGCCAAAGCGGAAAAAGTCCCGGCAGTTGCTGCACGAGGTGAGGTAGGGCAGGGGCGACTGCGCGATGCGCTCGCCCCAACTCTTGCGGCCCACGGTGGGGTTCACGTGGTATTGCAGGCCGCCATAGCTGCAGCACACGGTCTTGTTTCGGTTGGCGGGCAGCTCGGTGATCTGCGCGCCGAGCTGCTGCGCCATGGCGCGCCCGCTGTCCTGGATGGCCACAAGGTGCCGCGAGGTGCAGGGGTCGTGGTAGGCGTATGCCTTTGCGGCCACGGGCGCCGCGTCGGGCAGCACTTCGGGCAGCACCTCGGCGATGAACTTGACAGGGATGTCCGGCAGGTGCTCTTTAAAAACCTTGTAGCAGCCCGGGCAGCACAGCAGCAGCGTGGGCCTGCCCATGGCCTCCCAGTCTGCCGTCAGCGCGGCGCGCACCTCGGCGGCCTGCCCTTCGCGGCCGGCCCAGTCGGCCGGGGCGCCGCAGCAGGCCATGAACAGCCCCACGCCGCCCGGCAGCTTCTCGGCCAGCGTGCGGTACAGCGTGAACAGGGTCTCGGGCATGGAGCCGGGCATCTGGCAGCCGGGGAACAGCATATACCGGCTGGTGGTGTGCCCCGGCTGGTGCCGCACCAGCCGCGCGTCGTCCACGCTGTACTCCATGTCCCGCAGCGGGAAGTCGTGGATGGCGGGCGGCATGTCGCCCCGGTCCCACATCGCGGCCCGGGCGTTCACGTTCACATAGCCCATGTCGATGTCGGCCGGGCACACCTCGGCGCACAGCCCACACACCGCGCAGCTGTTGATGAACGGCGTGACAAAGCGGTAGCCCCAGTGCTGGATGATGTTGACGTTTTTGATGACCGGCCGGATGGCCGAGCCGGAGTAGCGGTCGTAATGCTGCAGGTAAACACATTTGCGCTGGCACTCCAGGCAGTGGCACTGGATGCAGCGCGCCGCCTCGGTGCGCGCCGCTTCGGCGGTGTAGGCAGAGCCGCTGGGCGGCACGGCCGCCTGCGGCACCACGTCCTCCACGTTGGTCACCAGCGCGCTCTCGTACACGCCTTCTTTGCTGCGGTTGCCGCCGATGGACACGTTCAGGACCAGCCGCTCGGCCGAGAGCGCGGCGCGGCTGCCAGACTGTGCCAGCAGGCTGGGGCTGGCGGCCACATCGCCGCCCAGCAGGCTGCCGCCGGCAAACACGTTGGCGATGGCCGTCTGGCCGCTGGTTGGGTCGATATCACCCAGCGCCGCGGCGTTTTCCCGGCTGCCCCAGCACACGCACACGGCCGCGAACTGCCCGGCCAGGTCCTGCAAGGTGAGCGTGGTGCCGATGGGCGCGCCAAAGTTGAAGGTGAGCGCCTTTAGCGCGGCAAGGTCGGCCTGCAAGGCGTCCTGCAGGTCGTCCTGCTCCAGCAGGCGGCCGCCGGGCCTGTCTGCGGCATCGAACACGGTGACGGGAAAGCCGCGGCGCACCAGTGTGGCGGCGGCATACAGGCCGCTCAGGCCGCTGCCCACCACCGCAATGCCCTGCCTTTTGGGCGGCGCGGGGTTTTCAGACGGCAGGGGCGGCGGGGCCAGGTCCATGCAGGTTTGCTCCATGGGCCGGGCCAAAATGGACCCGCCCAGGCCCTTGCGCAGGCAGCGCGTCATGCAGGGCGCGTCACAGATGCGGCACATCAGGTGGGGCAGCACCACGCGCTCCTCGTAGAGGCGCCGGCCCTCCATCAAATCGCCCTGGGCCACCGCAGCAGAAAAAGCCCGCAGGTCCATGTGGAACGGGCAGGCGGCAACGCAGTGGGGCGCGTTGTCCTCTATGCAGTTTTTGGCCAGCTGGTTCAGGCTCAGCAGGTTGGCCGGCATCGCGCATCACCACCCAAATGGACGGCATATGGCATGCACCGCTAAAAAGCGGTGCATGCCATTGCCTTGATATGATCGATTATACAGTAATTTTACTTTGCCTGCAATGCCGCCAGCACTTTCTCGGGGCGGGCGGGCAAGCGGGTGACGCGGGCGCCACAGGCGTTGTAGATGGCGTTGATGATGGCGGCGTGCGGGGAGGTGGTGGGCAGCTCGCCGATGCCGGCCGCGCCGAACGGGCCCTGGGGCCGCGGCGTCTGCTGGAACATCACGTCCATGTCGTCCGGCACGTCCTTGATGGTGGGGATGCCGGCGCCGCGCATGGTGGAGTGCTTCTTCACATCCTGGTAATCCTCCGACAGCGCCATGCCGATGCCCTGGGCCAGGCCGCCGTACACTTGGCCTTCCACCAGCAGCCAGTTGCCGATGTTGCCCACGTCGATGGAGGCGGTCATGCTGGGCACGCGCACCTTGCCGGAGGTGATGTCCACTTCCACCTCGGCCAGGAACACGCCGTACATGTAGGTGAGCACGGGCTTGTACTGCATGGTCTCCTTGTCCATGGGGGTGCACCACGGGGCAATGGAGAACGAGCCCTTGATGCGGGTGGGGATCTCTTCGGCCACCATCTCTTCGTGGGTGCGGAAGCTGCCGTCGTCTTTGCGCATGGCGTCGATCAGCTTGGTGCAGGCGTCCACAGTGGCGTTACCGGTCATGAACTGGCTGCGGCTGGCGCAGGCGGAACCGCTGTTCGGGCACAGCGCGGTGTCGTTCATCACCATGTGGATCTGGTCTTCACGGATGCCCAGCGGGCGCAGGGCCTCGTGGGTGGTCTGCAAGGTGCCCATGTCGCCGCCCTGGCCGTGGTCCTCCCAGGTGTTGTACACGGTGATGCTGCCGTCGGGCATCAGCTCCACCTCAACATCCGAGGCGTCGGCCGTCTCGGAGCCCACGTTGTAGATGCCAACGGCCAGGCCCACGCCATATTTCTTGTCGGCGGTGCTCTTCTTGGCACACTCGGCTTTCAGCTTGTCGTACTTGGGCTTGATCATCTCCATCAGGCCGGGCAGCGGATACACATCGGGCTCGTCGCCGCTGGACAGGGTGCCGCCGGGCCGCAAAACGTTCTTGTAGCGGATCTCCCACGGGTCCATACCCATCTTTTCGGCCAGCTTGTCGATGAGCACCTCGGAGCCAAACTCGCCCTGGGGCGCGCCGTAGGCACGCATGGCCGAGGCGAAGGCGTGGTTGGTGTAGCTGGTGCGGCCATGGCCCTTGATGCTGGGGATGTTGTAGCCGCTGCCGGTGAAACGCAGCACCTTGTTCAGCAGCAGATCGCCCAGCTCAGAGTAGGCGCCGTGGTCCATCAGCGCGTCCATGGTCAGGGCCTTGAAGTAGCCGTCCTTGTCGGCGCCCAGCTTGATGTATTCAGAGTTCGGCGCGCGCTTGCCGGTGTAGATGATGTTCTGGTAGCCGCTGTACTCCAGGTACGCCGGGCGGCCGGTGGCCAGCGTGACGGCGCCGCAGATGGCCTCCATGGTGGGGCTCAGCTTGTAGCCGAAGGAGCCGCCCATCAGGTTCTGCACGATGCGCAGGTTCTTGGGCTTCAGGCCCAGGCCCCCGGCGATCATGGCGCGGTGCATGCCAATGGCGATGCTCTTGGACTGGATGGTCAGCCGCTCGGCCTCGTCCATGTAGGAGAAGCCGACGTCCGGCTCGATGAGCAGGTGGGGCTGGCGCTGGGTGAAGAAGTCGTCCTCCACCACAAAGTCCATGCGCTTCATCACTTCGTCGGCGTCCTCGCCCTTCAGGATGTCGGCCTCGTAGTAGACGTTGGGGGTGCCGGGGTGGATCTCGGCGGCGCCTTCGGCGGTGGCCTCTTCGGCGGTCAGGTAGGCGGGCAGCTCCTCGTACTCGATGACCACCTTTTTGGCCGCTTCGCGGGCGTTTTTGGTGCTGTCGGCACACACCACGGCAATGGCGTCGCCAAACTGGAACACCTTCTCGTCGCAAAGGATCGGCCGCTCAAAGCCGTCGGTTTTGCTCCAGGGGTACATGGGCAGGCCGAAAATACGGTTGGTGCCCTTGATGTCCTTGCAGGTGATGACGAACTCGACGCCGGGCATTTTCTCGGCTTCGCTGGTGTCCACGCTCAAGATGTTGGCGTGGTGCACGGTGGCCTGAACCAGGGCCAGGCGCAGCGTGCCGGGGGGCAACTCGTAGCCCATGTCGGCGCCGTATTTGGCGGTGCCGCACACCTTGTCCACCGCAGTGGGGCGCGGGTGGCGGGTGCCCCAGATGCGGCCGTCGTCCGGGTCTTTATACTCAAGATAGCTCTTCGGCTCTTCGCCGCGCACCACCTTGGCGGCGTCCATCACGGCGTCCACCATGGGGCGGTAGCCGGTGCAGCGGCACAGGTTCTGGTTTTTGAAGAAGGTGTCGCGCACTTCCTCACGGGTCGGGTTGTTGTTCTGCTGCAGCAGGTGGGTGGCCGACACGATGAAGCCCGGGATGCAGAAGCCGCACTGGGTGCAGCCGTGCTTCACAAAGGCCATCTGCACTTCGTTCAGGTTCTGGGGGTTGCCAAGGCCCTCCACCGTGATGATGGTGGCACCGTCCTCAATGTCCTCCATCTTCTTCAGGCAGGAGCGCACCACCTGGTTGTTCAGGATGACGGAGCAGGCGCCGCACTGGCCGTTGCCGCAGGCCATCTTGGTGCCCGTCAGCTTCAGCTGGTTGCGCAGCACGTTCACCAGAAGCTCATCGTTTTCAACGATCACTTCGCGGGGAACACCGTTGATGTTCAAAAATTTTCTGAGCATTTTATCCCTTCCCTTTTGTCTATTTTTTGATGGACCTCAATTGTTAAATAACTATCAATCGAATTGGATGCCAGAAGCCGCCCATCATCTGACTTTTTTATTATACACCAGCGGGATGTTTGAAATCAAGTGCTATATCGACAGGTTTTCAAAAAACACACGCTCTGCACAGGGGCCTGCCTCGGCAATACCCGGCAGGAATTGACCATGGAACGCCAACAAGTGCCGGCAGCGAAAACCGCCGAAGGGAATTTGGGGCTATTTCCCGCGCGGAAATTGTGGTATGATGATAGGCATTGGGGAATTGGACGGCGGGGCACACGGCCCCGGCAGGGCCGCCGGCGTGTGCCTGTGGCCATGGTTTCTTTTGAACGGGACCCGGCAGTGGCCCAAGAGGGAAAATGGGTATGGAAAAAAGGCAGCTTCCATCGGTTGGCCTGCGCATGGTGAAGACAGCGGCGGCTGTTTTCATCACGCTGGTGCTGTCTCACCTGCGGCCAAACGGCATGCCGCTGTACGCGGCGCTGGCGGCCATGATCAGCATGCAGACCACCGCCACCGGCAGCCTCAAGCGGGGCGTGGACCGCGCCATCGACACCCTGGTGGGCGCCAGCATCGGCCTGCTCACCCTGATGGTGATGCAGTGGGTCCCGCTGTTCGAGCACTGGGTGCTGCGCTACCTGCTCATCGCGCTGGTCACCATCACCGTCATCTACGTGACGCTGCTGTTGCGCCGGCTGGAGAGCAGCTATTTCACCTGGGTGGTCTTTTTGTGGGTGGTGCTGTTCCATGGCGACCTCGTCCCCTGGATGGCGGCGCTGAACCGCGTCATCGACACCCTCATGGGCATCGCGGTCAGCTATATCATCAACGGGCTGTGGCTGCCGCGCCGCCGCACGGCCCACACGCTCTACGTGGCCTCCTTCGACAACGTGCTGGGCCAGTGGGACGGCACACTGCCCCACAACACCGCGGTGCGGCTGAACCGCCTGCTGGAAAAGGGCCTGCCCTTCACCGTGGCCACCCACCGCACGCCCACCACCTTGCTGCCCCGCCTGGAAGAGGCGCAGGTGGACCTGCCGCTGGTGGTGATGAACGGCGCCGCCGTGTTCGACCCAAAGCGTCGTCACTTCTCGTTCTCTGTCTCTATACCTTATATAACAGCGCAGGCGGTGGCCGCCGCCTGTGACGAACCTGCGGTGCAGTGCTACCAGTACGCCATCCGGCACGGCGAACTGCACGTGTACTGCGCGCCGCCCCGCAACGACTATGCGCAGGTGCTGGACGAACGCCTGCGGCGCCGCCAGCACCAAAGCTACGTGCCCGGGCCGCCCGCCGAGGGCACCGACATCCTGTTTTTGTTCATTGCGGGCCCGCCCGAAGACATCTATCGCCTGGAGGCAAAGCTGCGTGCCATGCCGCAGAGTGCCGACATCTTCATCCGCAGCCACGAGAGCTGGCTGATCCCCGGCTTTGCCAACATCGAGATCAGCAGCGTGTACGCCAGCAAGGCCAACGCCGTGGCATGGCTGATGGAGGAAAAAGGCTATAAACACCTGGTGGCCTTTGGCCGCGGGGACACCGATAAAAGCATGCTGGAAGCCGCCGACGAGGCCTATGTGATGGCGGATTCCAGCGAGGCGGTGAAGGCGATGGGCCTGCCCGTGGCGGGCAGCACCGGCGACGATGTGGTAAAGACCATGGGCCGGGTGTACAGAAGGACCCGCCGAAGCGGCGATGGAGGAGGCAAAGCGTGAAGCTGGTAAGCGTGTGCGGTGTCAGCGACACCGGCAAGACCACCACGGTGGAAAAGGTGGTGGCCGTTTTGCGCGCCCGGGGCCACCGGGTGGGCACGGTGAAGGAGATCAACGCAGAGCGGTTTGCCATCGACGACAAACCCACCAGCAACACCCACCGCCACCGGCTGGCGGGCGCCGAGCTGGTCACGGCACGCGCCCTGCATGAGACCGATGTGCTGTACCCCGAAAAGCTGCCCATGGAAGAGATACTGAAGCTGTACACCGGCTACGACTGGGTGGTGCTGGAGGGCGTGGCGGATATCCCCGTGCCCACGGTGGTCACCGGAAGGACCCCGGCACAGCTGGACCTCAAATGGGGCGATATGGTGTTCTGCGTGTCGGGCCGTATCGCCGATGAGATAGAGGCCTACCGCGGCGTGCCGGCTATCAGCGCCATAAAAGAACCGGAAAAACTAGTGGACTTTTTGGAAAAATCGGTGTATGATAAATTGCCGGCGTTTTCGTCGGCATGTTGCTGCGCATGCGGCAGCAGCTGCGCCCAGCTGGGCGCAGACATTTTGCGCGGGAAAGCCAGCCGGGCAGATTGTGTGGCCACCAGTGGCATCTGCCTTTCGGTGGACGGCCGCCGGCTGGACATGGTGCCCTTTGTGCAGCGCCTTTTGCGCAATGCCATCCTGGGCGTGGTGCGCGAGCTGGACGGCTACCGCGAGGGCGCACCCGTGGAGATAACACTATAAAAACCCCCTGAAAAACAGGGGGTCGGCTGTTGGGAAAAGCGTCGGTTGTCCGTATAGAACCCTACTTATCGTTGGCTTTTTCGTTCAGCGCCATGCCGGTGTCGGTTATCTGCCGCAATGCCGCAACGAACTGGTCATAGTTTTCTTCGCCCACTTCGCCCAATATGTCGCGGTTACACTCGGCAATGCGGGCTTCGATGGCCGGTTGCAAGTCCTTTCCGGCTTTGGTGATGCGGATGAGCACGGCGCGGCGGTCGGTCTCGCTGTGGGTGCGCACGATGAGCCCCTTGCGCTCCATACGCGTCAAAATGCCGGTGATGGTGGACGTGTCGAGATGCAGCATATTGGCCAGCTGGGTGGGGTATTGGTCCCCCTCGTCCCACAGGCACTTCAAAATGGCATATTGCACCGGCGTCACGTCGAACTCTGCCAGGCGCCCTTTAAAAAAGGAAAACACGGTGTTCTGTGCGCACGTCAGCATAAAATTGATACAGTCGTTCAGCTTCATCACAGTCATCCCTATTCTGAAAGTTATTCGTCAAGGCCGATATCCTGCGGCCCGGCAAAAGAAATCAGGCCAACTCGCATTCATTCATTTTAAGTGAGAACCAACGCGCTTGTCAACATTGTGCAGTGAAAAAGGGCAGGGTGCACAAAAACCGCTTGCAAGAAAATGTCTTTTTGACAAACAGCCCGTTGACAAATAGTTTGTACGCAAGGTATAATGGCGCCAACTGACGCTGTTAGATATAGAGGGCAATTACAAGTGACGGAGGAGAAAGTATGGATTTCAAACTGAGCAAGACCCACCAATTGCAAAGGGAGCTCTACCGCAATTTTGCCGAGGCGGAGATCAGACCCCTTGCAAGCGAGATGGACGAAAACGAAGAGATGGACATGGAACTGCTGAAAAAAATGCAGAAATGCGGCTTTTTCGGCATCCCGTACGATAAAAAGTACGGCGGCGAAGGCTCCGACACGCTCTCCTATGCGCTGTGCATGGAAGAGATCTCGAAGGTGGACGCCAGCTGCGGCGTCACCATCTCGGTGCACACCTCGCTGTGCTGCTTCGCCATCGATGAATTTGGCAACGAAGAACAAAAAGAGCAGTACCTGCGCCCGTTGGTGGACGGCCGCCACATCGGCTGCTTCAGCCTTACCGAGCCCAACGCCGGCAGCGACGTGGGCGGCGCCCAGACCAAGGCGGTGCGCGACGGCGACGACTATATCATCAACGGCTCCAAGGTGTTCACCACCAACTCCGGCTTTGCCGACACCTTCATCGTCTTTGCCATCACCGATACCTCGGTGCCGGCGCAGAAGGGCATGTCTGCCTTCGTCGTCGAGCGCGGCTATCCCGGTGTGGAAGTCTCCGCCGACATCCCGCGCATGGGCATCCACGCCGCCAGCAACGCCATGGTGACCTACGAGGACGTGCGTGTGCCGGCCAAGAACCTGCTGGGCAAAGAGGGCCAGGGCTTTAAAATTGGCATGATGACGCTGGACGCCGGCCGCATCGGCATCGCGGCGCAGGCGATAGGCATTGCGCAGGGCGCCTTGAACGAGGCCATCAAGTACACCAAAGAGCGCAAGCAGTTCGGCCAGGCCATCATCCGCTTCCAGAACTCCCAGTTCAAAATAGCCAAGCTGCAAACCAAGATAGACGCGGCCCGGCTGCTGGTGTGGCGCGCGGCAAAGGCCAAGGACGACCACGAGCCCATCAGCGCAGTGGCGGCCATGGCCAAGCTCTATGCCAGCGACGTGGCCAACGAGGTGACGCGCGAGGCGGTGCAGCTGTTTGGCGGCTATGGCTATGCGCGCGAATACCCGGTGGAGCGCATGATGCGCGACGCCAAGATCACCGAGATCTACGAAGGCACCTCGGAAGTGATGATGATGGTCATCGCCGGGTCCATGAATCTGAAATAAATACGCATTGGTGCAGTAAGGAGATAGAGAATGAATATCGTGGTATGCTTGAAACAAGTTCCGGACACGACGGAAGTGAAATTGGACCCGAAAACCAACACCCTCATCCGTGAAGGTGTGCCCAGCATCATCAACCCGGACGACAAGGCGGGCCTGGAGGCCGCGCTGGAACTGAAAGAGAAGACCGGCGCCAGCGTGACCGCCGTGTGCATGGGCCCGCCCCAGGCGGACGTTGCCCTGCGTGAGGCGCTGGCCATGGGCTGCGACAAGGCCGTGCTCATCTCGGCGCGCGAGTTCGGCGGCTCCGACACCTACGCCACCGCCACCATCATCGGCGCGGCGCTCACAAAGCTGGGCTTCGACCTCATCATCACCGGCCGCCAGGCCATCGACGGCGACACCGCCCAGGTGGGCCCGCAGATAGCCGAGCAGCTGAAGATCCCGCAGGTCAGCTATGTGGAAGAGATCCAGTATGACGGCGGCGACGCGCTGGTGGTGAAACGCCAGTACGAGGACTGCTACCATATGATCAAAGTGAAGATGCCCTGCCTGCTCACCGCCCTGAGTGAGCTGGCCACGCCCCGCTACATGACGGTGGGCGGCATTGTGAACGCCTACGAGACAGAGATCCAGCCGCTCGGCTTCGACGATTTGAAAGACGGGCTGAACCCCGAG
The DNA here is from genome assembly GCA_050173515.1 of Oscillospiraceae bacterium. Lineage (GTDB taxonomy): Bacteria > Bacillota > Clostridia > Oscillospirales > Ruminococcaceae > JAAYCI01. The sequence continues at coordinate 10,539 of JBFXKS010000002.1, forward strand.
TGGATCGGCCTGAAGGGCTCGCCCACCAACGTGGTGAAGAGCTTTACGAAGCAGGCCAAGGGCCAGGGCGAGTTGGTGGACGGTTTGACGGCTGACGAAGCGGTGAAGGTCATCGTGGAACGGCTGGATGCCCTCCACTTGATTTAAGGAGGTAGGGAAGATGAGCAAAGATTTTTTTGTATTTGCAGAGCAGCGCAAAGGCGTGCTGCAAAAAGTGGGCCTGGAGCTTCTGGGCGAGGCGCAGAAGCTGGCCGCCGACCTCGGCCAGAAAGTGGTCGGCGTGTTGATCGGCGATAAAGTGGGCGACAAGGCCGCCCGCCTGTTCGAATATGGCGCAGACAAGGTCATCGTGGTGGAAGACGCCATGCTGGACACCTATGTCACCGAGCCCTACGCCAAGGCGCTCACCTCGGTCATCAAAGAATATGAGCCTGAGATCGTGCTGTTTGGCGCCACCGCCATCGGGCGCGATTTGGCCCCCCGCGTGGCCAGCCGCATCCACACTGGCCTCACCGCCGACTGCACGGGCCTGGCCATAGACCCCGAGACCAAGCTGCTGATGATGACCCGCCCGGCGTTTGGCGGCAACATCATGGCCACCATCGTGTGCCGCGAATACCGCCCGCAGATGGCCACCGTGCGCCCCGGCGTGATGCAGATGGCCGAGCCGGACAAAGCCCGCAAGGGCGATGTGGTGGACCACAAGGTGCCGTTCGCCCCCGAAGACATGAACGTGGAAGTGCTGGAGATCATTGAGAACAGCGCCAAGGCGGTGGACATCACCGAGGCCAAGATCCTCATCTCCGGCGGCCGCGGCGTGGGCGGGCCCGAGGGCTATGGCCCGCTGCGCGCGCTGGCGGCAGAGCTGGCGGGCGAAGTGTCCGCCTCCAGGATCGGCGTGGACAGCGGCTGGATAGAAAAACCCCGCCAGGTGGGCCAAACCGGCAAAACGGTGCGCCCGAACCTGTACATGGCCTGCGGCATCTCCGGCGCCATCCAGCACATGGCCGGCATGGAGGACGCCGACTTTATCCTCGCCATCAACAAGGACGCCACCGCGCCGATGATGGCCATTGCGGATCTGGGCATCGTGGGCGACTTGAAGGCCATCATCCCCAAGCTGACCGAGGCCGTGAAAAAACACAAGGCCAGCAAGGCCATCTGATTTAAAGCAAAAAAACAAGACCCCGTGGGGGTCTTGTTTTTTTGCTTTATCAAATGACCTGTAGATCTTTTGGGTTGCGGTTCAGCACCTCGCAGCCGGTCTCGGTCACCAACACCAGGTCCTCGATGCGCACGCCGAACGCGCCCGGCAGGTAGATGCCCGGCTCGATGGAGAAGACCATGCCCGGCTGCAGCAGCCCGTCGCCGGCGCTGCTCACGTCGGGCGGCTCGTGGCATTCCAGCCCGCAGCCGTGGCCCAGCCGGTGGGTGAAAAACGGCCCATAGCCGCCCTCGGTGATGATGCCGCGGGCGATGGCGTCCAGCTGGGCCAAAGCCACGCCGGGGCGGACGCCCTCGATGGCGGCGGCGTTCGCGCGGCGCACCAGCTCGTACACCTCGCGCTGTTTATCGCTCACGGTTTTGTAGAAAACGGTGCGGGTCATGTCGCACCAATAGCGGGAGATGGGCGTGGCGATGTCGAACACCACACTGTCGCCCGGCTGCAGAACGCTGGCGCCGGCGGCGTGGTGCGGGTCGGCCCCGTTGGCGCCGAAGCACACCAGCTGCATGCCCTCGCCGTCGGCCCCGCGGGCCAGGTGCTCGCGGTTCACCAGGCTGGCCAGCTCCTGCTCGCGCACGCCGTCGCGCAGCGCGCCAATGGCCAGCGCGGCCACCTCGTCGTTCATGCGCGAGCTGTGCCGCATGGCGTCGCGCTCGGCGGCGTCCTTGCACTTGCGCGCGGTGTCCACCGGCGCCGAGCCCAGCACCGGGCGTATGTCGGCCCGGTGGGCCATCAGCCCCAGCAAAAACTGGCTGGGCCACGCCTTGTCTATGCCCACCGTGCCGGGCCGCAGCGCGGCGGCCAGCGCGGCCAGGGGGTCTTCGGCGTCGGTGTGCAGCACGATGGGGATGTCGAACACCGGCGGCAGGCCAAACAGCGCGTTGCCAAACAGGGTGGCCGCGCCGCTGTCGTCCAGCAAAAGGGCCAGCATGCGCTCGTGCGGGTCCACCCACAGGCCCGTCAGGTAATACACCGAGGCCGTGGCCGAGATGAGGATCTGCGGCAGCTTTTGTGCGCGCATGGTGGCGGTGACGCGTTCGATGCGTTCTGCGTTCATGTCAGGGCCTCCTCACTTGATCATCACGCACACCAGCCGGCAGGGCTTGTCTGTGCGGTTCTCGCACCAGTGCACCTCGCCCTTTGGTATCAGCGTGGCCTCGCCCTGGCTGCACACGCCCTTGTAGGCGCCGCTCTCGGTGTACACCTCGCCCTCGAGGAAGATGCTGTACTCGTCCTCCTCGTGCCGGCCGGTGCCCTGGGTGGGCACGCGCTGGCCGGGCAGTAGCGTGATGAGGCTGAACGTGAAGGCAGAGAAATCGCCCTTCGGGCTGAACACCGTCTGCCGCTCGTACAGCGGCAGGCCGTTCACGGGCACGTCGGCAAGCTGTATCTTTTCCATAAAGGGTCTCCTCGCAGAATGTTTTCTATACTTCCAGGCCGCGGCGCATCTTCGGGTCCAGATAGTCGCGCAGGCCGTCGCCCACAAAGTTTGCGCCGATGGAGATGCTGAAAATGGCCAGCCCCGGGAAGGCGGAGATCCACCAGTTGCTGAAGGTGCGCACGCCGTCGCTCACCATCGCGCCCCACTCGGCCATGGGCGGCTGCACGCCAAGGCCCAAAAACGACAGCCCCGAAAACATGAGGATGGCGTTGCCAAGGTCCAGCGTGGACATGACGATGAGCGGGCCCACGCTGTTGGGCAATATCTCTTTCAGCAGCAGGCGCCCGTGCCCGGCGCCCATCACCTTGCCGGCCGTCACATAGTCGTTCTCCTTCACAGAGAGCACGATGCTGCGGGCCAGCCGCGCGTAGTTGGGCCACCAGATGATGGCCATGGCAAAAATGGAGTTCGTGATGTTCGGCCCCAGCGCCGCGGCGATGACCATGGCCAAAATGAGCGGCGGGAACGACTGGATCATCTCGGAAAAGCGCATCATCACGTCGTCCACCCGGCCGCCGATGTAGCCGGAAAGCCCGCCGAAAAAGATGCCCACGGCAAAGGAGATGAGCACGGTGATGAGCCCTGCCGGCAGCGAGATGCGGCTGCCGTACAGCACCCGGCTGAACACGTCGCGCCCCGGCTCATCCGTGCCGAAGAAGTGCGCGGCGCTGGGCGGCTGGAACTGCCGGGCCACGTCCTGGTCGGCAATGGGGTCGTAGGGCGCCAGCGCGGGCGCGAAAATGGCCACCAGTATCCACAGGAGGCAGATGCACGCCCCGATCTTGAACATGGGGTTCTTTTGCTTCAAAAACTGGCCTAAAGACTGCACGTGCACACCTCCTTCACTGGTAGCGGATGCGTGGGTCGATGACCCCGTAGAGCAAGTCGACAAACAAGTTCACCACCACGTAGATGACGGCGATGAGCAGCGACACGCCGCAGATGGCGGGAAAGTCGAGGTTGGTGGCGGCAAGGTAGGCATATTGCCCGATGCCCGGCCACGAGAAGATGTTCTCCACAAACACCATGCCGCCCAGCAGGTTGCAAAAGCCCATGGCGCTCACGGTGATCACCGGCACCAGCGCGTTGCCCAGCGCGTGGCTGAACACCACGCGCGCCTTGCTCATGCCCTTGGCCTTGGCGGTGCGCACATAGTCCATGCTCATCGCCTCCAGCAGGTTCGAGCGCGTTTGCCGGGCGATGAGGCCCATGGTGAAAAAGCCCAGCACGAAGGCGGGCAATACGAGGTGTGAGAGCGCGTCGCCCAGCATGGCGCCATTGCCCTGTATGATGGAGTCCAGCACGTGCAGGCCGGTGCCGCCGCTGGGGAAGAAGCGCCGCGCGTCCAGCCGTCCGCCGCTGGGGAACCATTTCAGCTGCGAGCAGAACAGCGACATCATGAGCAGCGCAAACCAAAAGCTGGGCAGCGACACGCCGCTGACCGAGATGGTGCGCAAAATGTGGTCGATGGGTTTGTTCTGGAAGATGGCCGACACCACCCCAAAGGTGATGCCCAGCACGATGGCGATGGCCATGGCGAAAAGCGAGAGCTCCAGCGTGGCGGGGAAATACTGGCCCAGCTCTTCCATGATGGGCCGGCTGGTGCGGATGGAGGTGCCCATGTCGCCGCGCAGCATGTTGCCCATGTAGATGAGGTATTGCTCCCAAATGGGCTTGTCCAGGCCCCATTTGGCCTCATAGGCGGCCACGATCTCGGGGTCGGCCATGGCGGTCTGGCTCAGGTTGGCGGCCACCGGGTTGCTGGGCACCAGGTGCGAGATGAGGAACACCAGGATGGAGACGCCCAAAAGCAGCACCACCATCAGGCCCAGCCGTCGCAAGATGTATCGGAACAAAATCGGCACTTCCTTCCCCCGGCCAGCGCCGCGGCGAAAACCCTGCCCCCAAAATGGGCCGTGCAAGGCTTTCGCGCCGGCGCCGGTGGCGTGTGGCGAAAAGCCCGAAAGGGCAGCGGCGGGGCAAAGCCCGCCGCCGCCCAACGGGTGTGGCAGCTTGCGTTACTTGACGCGCAGGGTGTCCAGCTCGATCTTGCACAGATCGTTGTACACCACGGTCTGCATGGTTTTGGTGCTGTAGGCAAAGGTTTTGGGGTGCTGCAGCATGAAGGCAAAGGGGTGGTTCTTGGCGTATTCCAGCTGCAGCTGCTCGGCCAGCTCGGCGCGGCGGGCCTCGTCCGTCTCCACGCGCACCTCGGCGGCCAGGTCTATCAGCACCTGGTTCTCGGCGTCCACCGGCCACATGGTGCGGTTGCCATAGGTGCTGCCGTCGTCGCCCACGCCGGGCAAAAAGGCGAACTGGTTGTTGATGTCGTAGTAGTCGGGCGACCAGAACATCACATAGAAAGGCATGGTGCCGTCGCGCATCTTCTCGTACACCAGCGTGGTCTCCAGCGTCTCTATCTCCACGGTGATGCCGATCTCGGCCAGGTCCTGCACCACCTTCTGGGCAATGGTGGTCCACTCCAGGCCCTCGGAGTTGTTGTTGGCGCAGGTGAGGGTGATGGAAAAGCCGTTTTCATAGCCGGCGTCTTTCATCAGCGCCTTGGCCTTTTCCACGTCGCGCCCGTCGGTGGAAAGATCGCGCTCCAGCGCGCCCACAAAGCCATGCTGCACGAAGTTCAGCGGCACCTTGGCGCCCTGGCCGCACAGCGTCATGTAGCCCTCGTAGTCCAGCGCATAGCGCACGGCCTCTTGCACCAGCGGGTCGCTCATCTCCTGCGAGAGCTCGGCATTGCGGCTCATCACCAAAAAGGTCATCAGGGCGGTGTCGCCGGTGGCCACCGTGATGTCCTCGGCGCCTTCCAGGCGCTTGGCGGTCTCGCTGTTCAGGCCCAGCGCGATGTCGATCTCGCCGTTCTGCAGCGCGGTGATCTGCGCGTCCACGCTGGTCATCTCGCGGAAGATGATGGTGTCGATGTTGCCCGCTTCGCCCCAGTAGTTCGGGTTCTTCTTCAAGATCACCTGTTCCTTCTGGGTCCAGCTGTCCAGGATGTAGGGGCCGCTGCCGGCCGAGTTCTCGTTCAGCCAGTCCTGTGCGGTGTCGCCGCCGGTGTCGGAGCCGCCGTGCTCCTGCACCAGCTTGCTGTCCAGGATGCAGTAGGCGTTGAAGGTCAGCTTTACCAAAAAGGACGCGTCCGGCTCGCTCAGCGTGAACACGACGGTATGGTCGTCCGTCGCCTCCACTTTTTCCAGCGCGCGCACGTTGGCGTATGCGTTGGACTCCTTCATGTTCATCAGGCGGTTCATGCTCCACACCACGTCGTTCGCGGTCATCTCGTTGCCGCTGGCAAACTTGATGCCCTCGCGCATGGGCAGCGTGTACACCGTGCCGGTGTCGTCCACGGTGTAGCCGGTGGCCACCGAGGGCACCGGCGTGCCCATGGTGCCGCTCTCCACGCGGTACAGCATGTCGTACATGGCGTAGGAGAACATGTTGGCATAGGGCTCATACATGTGCCCGGGGTCCAGCGTCACAAGGTCGGACTGGCCGCCCAGCACCACGGTGGTCCCCTCGCCTGTGGCGCCGCCGTCGCCGCCGCCACCACAGGCGGCCAGCAGGCCGGTCAGCATCAATGCGGTAAGAACAATGGCTACAATACGTTTCATGGTCAATTCCCCTCAATACTTCCTATATTTTTATACGGTCGGTTTTGGCCTAAACAGCTTTGGTGTCGGCGTCTTGCGCCGCATCACACAGATGGCACGCCACAAAATGCCCCGGAGAAACCGCTTGCAGCGCGGGCGACTCGCTGTGGCAGCGCGGCATGGCGCAGGGGCAGCGGGTGTGGAAATGGCAGCCCGGCGGCGGCGAGATGGGGCTGGGCAGATCGCCCGAGAGCACCAGGCGCTCCTCGCCCGAGTCGTCTATGGTGGGAATGGCGGAGATGAGCGCCTGCGTGTAAGGGTGCAGGGGGGTGGCGTACAGTGCCTCCGACGGCGCCAGCTCCACCAGCCGCCCCAGGTACATCACGCCGATGCGCCGGCAGATGTGCTCCACCACGCTGAGGTTGTGCGAGATGAACAGGTAGGCCAGGCCCAGCTGCTTTTGCAGGTCCTGCAGCAGGTTGATCACCTGCGCCTGGATGGAGACGTCCAGCGCACTTACCGGCTCGTCGCACACGATGAGCGACGGCTCCAGCGCGATGGCCCGCGCGATGCCCACGCGCTGCTTTTGCCCGCCCGACAGCTCGTGCGGGTAGCGCTCGAGGTAGCTGTGGGAAAGCCCCACCAAGTCGCACAGCGCGCGCGCCTTGGCATGGCGCTCGGCCTTGGTGTACATCTTGTGGATGACGAAGGGTTCGATGAGGATATCCTCTATCCTGCGCCGCGGGTTCAGGCAGGAGGCCGGGTCCTGGAAGATCATCTGCGTCTTTGCGCGGAAGGCCTTCAGCGCGCGGCCTTTCAGGTGGGTGATGTCCTGCCCGTCGAACGCGATGCGTCCGCCGCTCAAGGGGTACAGCCGCAACAGGCTTTTGCCCAGCGTGGACTTGCCGCAGCCGCTCTCGCCCACAAGGCCCATGGTCTCGCCGCTATCGATGGAAAGGTCCACGCCGTCCACGGCGTACAGGGTGGCCTTGCGGCCGTTGGGCTGCTTCACGGTGAAGTATTGCTTCACGCCCTCCAGCCGTACCAGGGCATCATGGCTCATGGTGTCTCCTCCTGTGCCAGGAAGCATCGCGCCTGGCGCCCGCCCGCAAAGCTGGCCAAGGCGGGGTGCTCTTGCCGGCAGCGCGGCATGGCATAGGGGCAGCGCGGATGGAAATGGCAGCCCTGGGGCATGTCGCCCACGTCGGGCACCATGCCCTCTATGGCCTCCAGCCGCCCGCCGGCGCGGCCCAGCTGCGGCAGCGCGCCGATGAGCCCCTTGGTGTAGGGGTGCAGCGGGTGGCGGAACAGGGCCTTCACCGGCGCCGATTCCACCACTTCGCCGGTGTACATCACCACCACGCGGTCGCAAAAGTCGTGCACGATGCCCAAATCGTGTGTGATCATGATGATGCCCATGTGGCGGCTCTTCCGCAGGGATTTTAAAAGCTCCAATATCTGTGCCTGGATGGTCACGTCCAGGGCGGTGGTGGGCTCGTCCGCGATCAGCAGCTCGGGCTCGCAGGCCAGCGCGATGGCGATCATCACGCGCTGGCGCATGCCGCCCGACAGCTGGTGCGGGTATTCCCGCAGGCGCTGGGGCGCGTCCGGGATGCCACACTGCTCCAGCAGGTCCTGCGCGCGGGCCAGGGCCTGCTTTTTGGTGGCCGTGCCGTGCAGGCGCACGCTCTCCGCTATCTGCTGGCCACAGGTCTTTATCGGGTTCAGGCTGGTCATCGGCTCCTGAAAGATCATGGCGATGCGGTTGCCGCGCACGGCCTGCATCTCGCGCTCGGGCAGGGCCAAAAGGTCGGTGCCCTTGAAACGTATCTCGCCG
>JBFXKS010000003.1:0-18526 GCA_050173515.1 Oscillospiraceae bacterium
ACCTGCTGTGCATGGCCGACAAACCCCTCGCGTTCTTCTTTGGCGGCGCGCTGTGCTTTTACTTTGCCGGAGGCGAGAAGAGCGCCCGGCTGCTGGTGCCGTTCTTTGTCATCCTGGCCGCGCTCACCAACATCAAGGACATGGGCCTGGCGCTGGCGCTGGTGGCGTGGTTCGTGGTGATGGTGGACCTCTTTTTCTGCGAGCGGGACCGCATGGCCTTTGTGGTGCTGCGCCGCGCGAAAAGCTTTTGGATGGCCTTCGCCGCGGGGCTGGTGTGCATTGCAGGCGCCTATCTGGTGTGGGCGTTCCACCTGAACACGCCCGCCGTGGGCATCAACCGGTTCGACCTTGGCTCCGGCGGGCAGAGCCTGCCCATGCTGGACATGCTGCTGATGGGCTTCAAAGCGCTGTTTGGCATCGAGCCCAGCGCCCAGTTCAGCCAGGCACTGCCCCGCATGCTGAACGCCTTCTTCACACGGCCCATCTCGCTTTTGGGCCCGTGCGTGGCGGTGCTGGCCGTCATTCTGGTGCTCACGCTGGCGGCGCTGGTGCTCTCGCCCACGCGCCGTCGCCGCCGCCGGGTGCTGCTGTTCACGCTGGCCATGGCGCTGGGCTTTGCCGCGTTCTACCTGTTCAACATCTTCACCTACGCCTTCATCTTCAAAGGCGGCGAGGCCGAGCACCTGAAGGACTACGACCGCTACATCTCGCCCTATTTCGTGGGCTGGCTGATGGGTGTGCTGGTGCTGCTGAGCCACACGGCCAACAACGAAAAGGCCGTGTATATGCGCCTGCGCACCGCGCGTGTGGCCTCGGTGCTGGCGGCGCTGTTTTTGGTGGCGGTGGTGCTGCTGCGTGGCAACTGGCACGGCAGTTTCCTGAACATCAGCCCGTCGTTCTACACCCAGCGGCTCAATGTGCGCTCTGTGGCGGGCATCGCGCAGGCCGAGGGGCTGGACCCGCAGGACACCGTGTACCTGGTGAGCCAGGGCGACGACGGCACCCGCTTTTACATGTTTGGCTTCGAGCTGCCTGCCGTGCGGGTGCCCACCTATGCGGGCCCGCTGGCGCAGCAGGAAGGTGACGCCATGCGCTATGCCGGCAACGCCGGGGGCACGCTGGCCGAGGCGAACGACGGCCTGCTGGTGGCCTGCACGCCCCAGCAGCTGGCTGAATACCTCGCGCAGGAGGGCTGCACCCACCTGCTGCTGGACGAGCTGGACGACTACTTCCTGGAGGTCTTTGCGCCGCTGTTCTCCGACGAGCTGGCCGGCTGGACCAACGACGCGAGCCTGGGCCGCGGGCACCGCTATTACCGCGTGCTGGCCGACGAGGCAGGCGGCTGCCTGCTGGTGCCGGAGGAAGGGGGCGCGTCATGAGCGGACGAAAAGCGAGACGCCTGAAATGGCTGGTGTGGTGCTATGTGCTGGCGGTGGTCTTGTGGCTGGCCATTGGCGGGGCGACGCTGCTGCGGGACGCGTTGCGCCTGTCCAGCGGCAGGCTGGTGCAAACGCCGCTCACCTTTGGGGATTTCGAACTGGAGAGCATCCGTCTTTTGGAGGACGAGCCGGGGCGCATGGTTTCCACCGACCCCGACCCCCAGATGATCTACGCGCCACAGCAGGGCTTTTACGCCACCCGGCTGGAGTTTGCCGCGCGGGCGCTGAACAAGGCGCCGGGCGAGATGACCCTGTACTACACCACCCGCACTGACGAGGGTTTTTCCGACAAGAACAAGCTGTGGGCCCGCCAGCGCGGCGACGGCAGCTGGTATTTCGATTTGGGCGGCAGGTGGGTGCACCGCCTGCGGCTGGACCCGGACACCGCCGGCGGTGTGCTGTGGCAGGTGGAGGGCATCGTGCTGAACGCGCGCAAGCCCTGGCCGGCCTATTTTGTGCCGGACGCCGGCAGCGTGTTCCTGCTGCTGTTTGCCCCGGCCTTTGCCTGGGCCGTGCTCAGCGAAGGCATCGCCTTCTTCAGCCCTGTTTTTGCCCGGCGGCGGCTGGCAAAGCGCAACGCGCTGAAACCGCCGGGAGCAGCAGACGGCTGACGGGGCGGGTGCGGGGCTGGTAAAACGTGGGAAAGGCGGGTGGCGCTGTGCTGGATGTGATACTGGCTTATCTGGCGCTGCTGGGCCTGTGTGTGTTTTTTTCGTCGCTGCCCGGCGTGAAAAGCGGGCTTTCGCCGCTGCTGGCGGTGTCGGCATGTATGCTGTATTTCGCGCTGGCCGGCATTTTGGGTGTGCTGGTGGTGGGCGGCTGGGTGTTCTATTTTCTGTGTGCCGCGCTGCTGGGCGTCGCGCTGTGGCGGCGGCACAGCATGCGGTTTTTCAAGCGCCTGGCCAGCCCGGGCCTCGTTTTTTTTGCGGGGTTTGGGCTGCTGTTGCTGGTGTGGCTGGCCGTGCGGCAGCCGGTGTTCCGCGAGTGGGACGAGTTCACCTTTTGGGGCACCGCCGTGAAGCTGATGAAGCTGAACGGCGAGCTGTACACCACCGCGCCCGCAGGCTGGTGGTGGACGTCTACCCAGGCGCCAGCGCTGCCGATGTTCAGCTATTTCGCCCAGTTTTTCGCCCCGGCGTTCGCCGCGTGGAAGGTGTTCTGGGCCTATGACCTCGTGCTGCTGGCCGCGGCTTCGGCGCTGCTGGGTGGCTTTAAATGGCGGCACTGGCGCGTGGTGGTGCCGCTGGGCGCCGTGGGCGTGCTGACGCCCTTTTTCTTCAATGTGTTTTACCACACCACCTACCTGAACACCACCTATATCAGCGCCTATGCCGACGTGCCCGCCGGCATGCTGTTTGGCGGGGTGCTGGCCGCGTTTTTTGCGCTGCGGCGGCTGGGCCACCGCGCGCTGTGGCAGGCGGCGCTGCCGCTGGCGGCGCTGGCGCTGGTGAAGGACGGCAACGTGCTGGCGATAGCGCTGGTGGCGGCGGGTGTGATGCTGGCGGATGTGCTGGTCTTCGGCAGTGCGCAGGGCCCGGCGCTGGGGCGCGTGGGCGCCACGGCGGCCCTTACGGCCACACAAGAAAAGCGCCGCATGTGGCTGTGCCGTGTGGGTGCGGGGCTGGGCCTGCTGGTGCTGCCCGTGGCGGTGAACGCACTGTGGTCGGCCCATACGGGCCTTGCCAACGCCCAAAACCTGCAGATGGCCGGCGAAATCACCCATCTCTCGGTGCCGGCGGCGCTGGTGCTCACGGTGAAGGAACTGCTGGGCATCGCCCCGCGCAGCGACGCCTTCAACCAGACGGCCCAGAACCTGTGGGACAGCTTTCTGGGCCGGATGCGCACGGGTGCGGGCATAGAGGATGGCGTGGTGCGGGTGTCCATGGCGGGCACGGCGCTGGCCACCTGCCTGCTCATTGTGGCGCTGTTCGTGCTGGCGGCGGTGCTGGCGCGCAGCGCGCGCTTTCGGCGGCGGGTGCTGCTGGCGGGCGGGCTGCTGCTGGGCGGGTTTTTGTGCTACCAGTTCGTCATGCTGGTCTTCTACGCCCACCTCTACCACGCCCAGCCGGGCAGCCGCCCTATTTTTGACTATGCCCGCTACCTGCAAAGCTATTTGGTGGGCTGGTTTTTGGCTGGGGCGGCGCTGCTGGGCCGGGCGGCAAAGGCCCCTGCGCGCTGGGCCCTGCCCGCCACAGCAGGGGTGCTGGCACTGGCGCTGGCCATGCTGCTGCGCACAGGCGCCATGGTGCGGCCGGGTTATTCCGTGCTGGACTACCCCGCCAGTTTCGACGACGAATTCACGGTGCGGCAAAGCCAGGTGCGGCAGCTGGCCGAGCACATCGAGCCGGGCGCGCGCGTGTTCTATGTGTGCCAGGGTGGCGACGGCGGCGAGTGGTTCCGCACGCACTACGAGATGCTGCCCGTCATTTTGGACTACAGCATCTCCGGCGGCGGCAGCCTGCCTTTGCCGGCTGACGTGCGCGGCTGGGACGCCGGGCAGCCCACACTGATGGAGCTGGCGGCTTATCTGGAAGAGCAGCCCTGCCGCTACATCCTCATCGAGCACATCGACGAGGCCTTCATCGAGGCCTATGCGCCGCTGTTCGAGCAGCCGCCCGTCGCCGGCATGGAAACGCCCGCGCTGTACCACCGTGCCGATGGGGCGCAGGGGCTGTACGTGCGCATCGCTTAAATACAGCAGAGATTTTTTGAAAGGAGGGCGCGCGATGGAAAAGCAACGCTTTGGGCGCACGGCTTTGCTGTTCGTGTTTTGCTACGCCGCGGCCCTCCTGCTGCTGTTCGGCGTGCACCTGGGCGGCTTTGTGGCCAATCGCCTGGCCTATCGCTCGGGCGCGCTGGCGCCGGGGCAGCTGGCGCTGCACGACTTCACCTGGCAGGACATGGAGGAGAAAGACGGCCGCCTGGTGACCACCGGCGGCGACCCACAGCTGCTTTTGAAGGACGCCGGGCGCCGGGTGGAGAACCTGGTGCTCGAGCTGGAGTTTGCCCTGCCCACCAAGGGCATCACCGTGTTTTGGGCAAAGCCCGGCATGGCCCACAGCCTGTGGGCCGTCGCCTACCCCGATGAAAACACCGGGCGCGTGTGGCTGCCGGCGGGCGGCGGGCAGTCCCTGCGCATCGACCCAGACAGCCGGCCGGGCAACGTGGTCACCGTGCGGCAGATCACAGTGAACCAGCAGCGCCCGTTCTATGCGTTCTTTGTGCCCACGGCCGCCGAGGTGGCGGCCGTGGTGGTGCTGCCCGCGCTGGCGGCCTGCCTGCTGCAAACAGTGGGTGTGCTGCTGGCCGGGGCAAAGCGCGCAAAGGCAGGTGGCGGCCAATGATGAGCATGGTGACGCCCTTTTTGGCGCTGGCCGCCTTGCTGGCGGTGGCGCTGGCCTATGCCTCGCTGGGCGTGGCCTCGGCGCTGGCGCCACTGTGCGCGGTGGGCAGCGTGGTGCTGTGGTTCACGCTGGGCGGCTGCTGCGACCTGCTGGCGCCGGCTGGTTATGTGTTCTATGCGGCCGCCGCGCTGTGCGCCGCATGGTTCATCTGGCGGCACGCGGTGAAAAAAATGCCGCTGCCCCGCCTCGGCTTCGGCTTTGGCTTTTTTGTGGTGGCGGCCTGTGCGTTCATCCTGCTGCTGGGCCTGCGCCAGCCCATGTTCATGAACTGGGACGAGTTCAGCTTCTGGGGCACCGCCGCCAAGCTGACGAAGCTCAGCGGCCAGCTGTACACCACGGCGCCCATCGGCTGGGCGTGGGCCGCCACGCAGAACCCGGCCCTCATCGTGTTCGGATATTTCTTCCAGTTTTTCGGCGGGGCATTCTGTGAATGGCAGGTGTACGCCGCCTATGACGTGCTGCAGCTGGCGGCGCTGGCCGCCGTGCTGGCCCCGGTGGAGCGCCGCTGGCCCGTGGCGCTGCCGCTTTCGCTCATCGGGCTGCTGGCGCCGTATTTCTTCACCCAGCGCGGCGTGGCCACGGTGCTGTCGCCCGCGTGGATGGACAGCTACGCCGACACCCCCATGGCCTTTTTGTTCGCGGCGGTGCTGGCCGCCTACTATGCCGGGCGCGTGGCCACGCCGCCGCCCGACGAAAAACGCCCGGCCTCGCTGCTGCCGCCTGCGCGGCCGCCCACAGGCCATGGCCCACAGGTGCTGAGGTGGCTGCCGGTGTTCCTGGCTGCCGCCACCCTCACGCTCACCAAGGACATCGCGCTGGTGCCCGCGCTGGTGGCCGTGGCCGTCATTTTTGCAGACAGGCTGTTCGCCTGGCCGAAGGTCGCGCCGCGCTTTGGCGCCCGGATAAAGGCCGCGGCGCTGGGTGGCGGCCTCTCGCTGGCGGCGGTGGTGCTGCCGTTCCTCGGCTGGAGCGCCTACCTGGGCCTTGCCGCCGGGGTAGACCGCGCCGCCAGCGCAGGCGGCGTGCGGCAGATCGGCCTTTTCCAGCTGCCGTTCACTTTTTTGGCCGAGCTGTTTTCGCCGGATAAAAGCGAGCGGTTTTTGGCGGTGCTGGGCGGCATGGCGCAGCGCATGGCCTCCGAGCGCATCAGCATGCTGGGCTCGCCCTTGCGCATGCTGGTGCTCATCGCCGTGCTTCTGCTGGGCGCGGCGCTGCTGTCTAAAAGCCGGGTGCAGCGCCGCCGCTGCCTGTGGTTTGGCGTGGGCACGGCGCTGGGCTTTTTGGCCTATTTCTGTATCATCGCCATCAGCTATATCTACATCATGCGCCCCGAGCAGATGTTCGAGGGCTACGAGCGGTACATCTATCCCTATTTCATGGCGTGGTTCCTGCTGGCGGCGCTGCTGTTCGGCATCAGCGCCACCGGGGCGGCCGGGCGCTGGCGCACGGCGCTGGGGCAGGGCGCGGCGCTGGCGCTGTGTGCGGTGGTGGCGGGGCGCTGCGTGCAGCTGGTGCCGCCGTCCATGGCCCTGCTGGACGTACATCCCTCTGCCTCTGCCGACCGCCACATTTTCCAAAAGCAGGTGCTGGCGCTGCGCCACCGCCTGCCGCAAAGTGGCAAGACTTTCATCGTGAGCAGCGGAGACAGCGGGCTGCGCTGGTTCATGTATTGCTACGAGATGCTGCCCTGGCAGGTGGACTACAGCTTTGGCGGCGGCGAGCTGGTGCGGCGCACTTTGCAGCCGGACGGCACCACCGAAAAGCATGAGCTGACCGCCGACGAATGGGCGGATTACCTTTTGGAGAACGCCTGCACCACCGTGCTGCTGGACGAGGTGGACGAGGGCTTCCGCCAGCGCTATGGCGCGCTGTTCAGCGACGGGCTGGCCGCCTATGATGAAGAGAAAACGCAGCTGTACGGCGTGGTGGCAGGCGCGGGCGATGTGCGGCTGGAGCCGCTGTGGCTGGAGGGATGAGATGCTGGCAAAGCTGAAAAAAAGGGCAGGGCTGGTGGTGCTGGGCGCCTACGGCCTGTTTTTGCTGCTGTGGCTGGCGCAGGCGGTGTTTTTCTTTGTGGGAGACCATGCCCGCACCGAGCGCACGCTGCCGCTTTCCGGCGCCGCGCTGGAAAACCTGGTGTTGCAGCCGGACGGCAGCTATCTCTCCATGGGCATCGACCCGCAGCTGGTGTTCGACGGCCTGGACGAAAAGGTGCGGCTGGTGAAGCTGGAGGCCACATTCGAGCGCGCGCCCGGCGAAATGGAGCTGTTCTATGCCCAAAAGCCGGGGCAGGGCTTCTGGCAGGGCCGGCGGGTCATCGGCGTGCCGGGCGTAGACGGCAGCGTGCTGTATGCCCTGCCGCCCGGGCGCTATGCCGCGCTGCGGCTGGACGCCGGCACCGCCGGGGACAACCGCATCGCCATCACCGCCGTCACGCTGAACCCGCGGCTGCCTGCCGCCCACTACTTCGTGCCCAGCCTGCGCACGGTGGGCGCCTTTCTGCTGGTGCCCGCACTTGCGTGTTGCGTATTTTATACTATAATAGAGGTATTGCAAAAGCTTCCCAAAAACCCCGCGCGGCGGGCCAAAAAGGCACCGCGCGAAACGGAGTGACTATGAGCGACGCATTTGTCCCGCTGTCGGTGCCCAACTTTGGCGGCAACGAGCAACGCTATGTGAACGACGCGGTGGTGAGCGAGTGGGTGTCCAGCGGGGGCAGCAAGGTGGCCGAGTTCGAGGCCGCGGTGGCCCGCTACACCGGCATGGCCGAGGCCGTGGCCTGCGCCAGCGGCACCGCCGGGCTGCACCTGGCCATGCTGGTGGCCGGCATCGGCTGCGGCGATGAGGTCATCGCGCCGGCGCTCACCTTTATCGCCGCGGTGAACCCCATTCGCTATGCCGGTGCCCAGCCGGTGTTCATCGGCTGCGACGACACGCTGTGCATCGATGCCGCCGCCGTGGAGGCCTTTTGCCGCGACCGGTGCGAAAGGCAAGGCGGCAAGCTCATCAACAAAACCAGTGGCCGGCACGTGAAGGCCATCGAGGTGGTGCACGTGTTCGGCAATTTGGCCGACATGGACGCCATCATGCGCACCGCGCACCGCTATGGCCTCATCGTGGTGGAGGACGCCACCGAGGCCATGGGCTGCTTTTTCGGCCCCGGCCCCGGGCAGGGCCCCCACGCCGGCACGGTGGGTGACGTGGGCGTTTTCAGCTTCAACGGCAACAAGATCATCACCACGGGCAGCGGCGGCATGCTGGTGAGCCGCCATGCCGAGTGGACGCGCCACGCCAAGCACCTGTCTACCCAGGCCAAAACGGACGAGATATACTACACCCACGACGAGGTGGGCTACAACTACCGCCTGACCAACCTGGCTGCGGCGCTGGGCCTGGCCCAGATGGAACAGCTGGAGGGCTTTGTGGCGCGCAAACAGGCGGCCTACCAGCGCTATAAAGAGCAGCTGGACGGCCGCGGTGGGCTGCGGCTGCTGCCCTTTAGGGAGGACATCCGCGCCAACCACTGGTTTTTCAGCCTGTACCTGGAAAGCGCCCCGCTGGGCCGGGACGAGCTGCTGCAGCGCCTGCAGGCGGACGGCATCCAAACGCGCACCATCTGGGGGCTCATCCCGCAGCAGGCGCCCTATGCGCAAAACGAGGCCTATGCGCTGGAGAAAGCGCAGGACTACCACGCCCGCGTGCTGAACATCCCCTGTTCCACCGGCATCACCGACGCCGAGATAGACCGGGTGTGCGCACGCATTTTGGCTCATGTGGGCGGCTAGGCCGCCCGGCCAAAGGGAGGGACCCATGCAGATAGACGAGCTGATCATCGATGAGGGCCTGCCGGCCATCGACGCGATGCAGCGGCTGGAGGAGACCGGCCGCCGCATTTTGTTCATCGCGCCCGGCGGCAAGCTCAAGGCCGTGGTCTCCGACAGCGACGTGCGCAAGTTCATTTTGCGCGGCGGCGACCTTTCCGGCCCGGTGAGCGCCGTGGCCAACCACAGCCCCAAGTGGTTGCCGCTGGAAAAGCGCGGCGAGGCCAAGGCGTTTTTGGCCCGCCACAGCATCGACGCCGTGCCGCTTTTGGACAAGACGGGCTGCATGGTGGACATCGTGTTTACGGGCGAAGAGCAGGGCGTGGGCGCGCGCAGGCTGCTGCAGATGCCGGTGGTCATCATGGCCGGCGGGCTGGGCACGCGGCTGTATCCCTACACCAAAATATTGCCAAAGCCGCTCATCCCGGTGGGCGAGGTGCCCATCATCGAGCGGGTCATCCAGTCCTTCCGCGCGTTCGGCTGCGAGCGCTTCACCCTGGTGGTGAACTACAAGAAGAACATGATAAAGGGCTACTTTGCCGAGGTGGAGAAGGACTACACCCTGCAATATGTGGACGAAGAGGCGCCGCTGGGCACCGGCGGCGGGCTGTGCCTTTTGAAAGGGCAGATGGACGAGCCCTTTTTCCTCACCAACTGCGACACACTGCTGAACGCCGACTATGCCGACATCGCGCGGTTCCACCAGAAAAACGAGAACGACATCACCATGGTGTGCGCTATGAAGCAGTTCACCATTCCCTATGGCGTGGTGGAGCTGGGGCAGGACGGCGCTTTTTCCGAGATATCGGAGAAGCCGCAGATGAACTTCCTCACCAACACCGGCGTGTACCTGGTGCAGCCGCAGGTGCTGGGGCACATCGCCGACGGCGTTTCCCAGGGCTTCCCGGACATCATCGACCAATGCCGGCAGCGCGGCGGGCGCGTGGGGGTGTACCCGGTGGCCGAGGCCAGCTGGATGGACATGGGGCAGATGGAAGAGCTGGACGAGATGCGGCGCAAATTCGAGCAGAACTAGAGGGGGGCGCCTATGGCGGTCATCATCATCGCAGAGGCCGGGGTGAACCACAACGGCGACTTGCGCCGCGCCAAGGCCATGGCCGACGCGGCCAAGCGGGCCGGGGCCGACTATGTGAAATACCAGACGGCGGTGCCCGAGCTGGTGGTGAGCCGCTTTGCCCAAAAGGCCGGCTACCAGAAGCAGGCCACGGGCGACGGGGAGAGCCAGCTGGAGATGGTGCGCCGGCTGCATTTTAATTTTGAGGGGCACCGCGAACTGAAGCGGTATTGCGACGACATCGGCATCGGCTACCTGTCCTCGGCGTTCGATTTGCCCAGCGTGGACTTATTGGCCGAGCTGGACCTGCCGTTCTTCAAGGTGCCCAGCGGGGAGATCACGAACCTGCCCTACCTGGTGCGCGTGGCGCGAAACCGAAAACCGGTGCTGCTGTCCACCGGCATGAGCACCCTGCCCGAGATAGAGGACGCCATCGACCTGCTGGAACAAAACGGCGCGGGGGATATCACCCTGCTGCACTGCAACACCCAGTACCCCACGCCCTTCGAGGACGCAAACCTGCTGGCCATTTGCGAATTGGCCGAGGTGTTCGGCCTGCCGGTGGGCTACTCCGACCACACGGCGGGCACCGCGTGCAGCGTGGGGGCCGTGGCGCTGGGCGCCGTGGTGGTGGAAAAGCACTTCACGCTGGACAAAAGCCTGCCCGGGCCAGACCATGGGGCCAGCCTGGACGCGGAAGAGCTGGCGGAGCTGGTGGCGGACGTGCGCGCGTGCGAGGCGGCGCTGGGCACCGGGCACAAACGCGTGAGTGCCAGCGAGGCGGAGAACCTGGTGGCCGCGCGCAAGAGCATCGTGGCCGCGCGGGATATAGAGGCGGGCGAAGCATTCACCGAGGAGAACCTGGCCGCCAAGCGCCCGGGCGACGGGATTTCGCCCATGCGCTGGCACGAGGTGCTGGGCAAAAAAGCCAAGCGCGGTTTCAGCGAGGACGAGCCGATAGAACTGTAGAGCAGGGAGGTGGCGGCGTGCAGAGCATAGCGGTGGTGACCGGGACACGGGCGGAGTATGGCCTGCTGCGCCCGGTGCTGGCCAAGCTGTATGCCGGCGGCCGGCTGGACGTGCAGCTGCTGGTCACCGGCGCGCACCTGGCGGCGGAATACGGCCACACGGTGGACGAGATCGTGGCCGACGGCCACCCCATTGCCGAGCGGCTGGACATCCTGTCGGCCGAGGCGGCGCCCGGGCGGCTGGGCACGGCCCAGCGCACCCACCTGGCACTGGGGCTGTTTTTACGCCGTTTTGCCAAAAACACGCCGGACGCCGTGCTGCTGCTGGGCGACCGCTATGAGGCCTTTGCCGCCGGGCAGGCCGCGGCGCTGCTGGACATCCCGGTGGTGCACATCAGCGGCGGCGACGTGACGCGCGGCGCAGACGACGACTGGTTCCGCCACTGCCTTTCCAAAATGGCCAAGCTGCATTTTCCCAGCTGTGCGTTCTATCGCCGGCGCCTGCTGCGCATGGGCGAGGAGCCGGGCCGTGTGTTCAACGTGGGCGGCCTTGGCGACGAAAACATCCGCAACACCGCGCTGCTGGGCCACGCCCAGCTGGAGGCGGCCCTTGGCTTTGCGCTGCCGCAGCCCTATGCGCTGGTCACCTTCCATCCCGAGACCGCCGGCGCCCTCTCGCCCGAGCGGCAGGCGGGTATTTTTTTAGAGGCGCTGGCGCAGCAAAACGGGCTGTTTTATCTTTTCACCGCGGCAAACGCCGACGCCGGCGGAGACGTGATCAACGCCAAGGCCCGCGCGTTTTGCACCGCACGCGGCAACGCGCAGTTTGTGCTGTCGCTGGGCACACAGCGCTACCTCAGCGCCATGCGCGGCGCGGCACTGGTGGTGGGCAACTCATCCTCCGGCGTGATGGAGACCCCCACGCTGCACACGCCCGCGGTGGACGTGGGCGAGCGGCAGACGGGCCGCCTGCGCCCCGCCAATGTGCTGCACTGCCCGCTGGAGGTCGCGGCCATTGCGCAGGCGGTGGAAACGGCGCGCGGCCCCGCCTTTGCGGCGCAGGCCGCCGCGGCCCAAAGCCCATACGACGGCGGCGACACCAGCGGGCGCATCGTGGCATTGGTGGAGGAATTCCTGGCCGGCGGCAAGCTGCGCGGGCCCAAGGTGTTTTACGACGCAGAAGGGGACAACGCATGAATTTTCTGGTGGTGGGGCTGGGCAGCATGGGCAAGCGCCGCGCGCGGCTGCTGGCGGGGCTGGGGCACGCGGTGGCCGGGGTGGACAGCGCGCCCGCCCGCATGCAAGAGGCCGCGGCCCTCGGCATCCGCTGCTACGACAGCCTGCCCGCCGCGCTTGAGGCACAGGCTTTCAGCGCGGGTTTTGTGTGCACGGCGCCCCTGGCCCACGCGCCGCTCATCGCCGCGCTGCTGGACGCCGGGCTGCCGGTGTTCACCGAGCTGAACCTGGTGGCCGATGGCTACGAGCCGCTGATGGAAAAGGCGCAAAAGAAAAACCTGCCGCTGTTTTTGAGCAGCACCATGCTGTACCGTGGCGAGGTGGCACACATCACCGCGGCAGTGGCGGCGTTCCAAAAGCCGGCAAACTACCTCTACCACATCGGGCAATACCTGCCCGCCTGGCACCCGTGGGAAGCTTACCAGAACTTTTTTGTGGGGCAGGCGCGCACCGGCGGCGTGCGCGAGATACTGGGCATCGAGCTGCCCTGGCTGGTGAGCGCCTTTGGCCCGGCCGTGCCCGTGGCCGTGGAGAAGGACCGCCTGACCGACCTTGAGATAGACTACCCCGACAGCTGGTTCATCACCCTGCGGCACGAAAGCGGCGCCAAGGGCTTTTTGGCCGCCGACGTGGTGTGCCCCAAGGCGGTGCGCCACCTGGAGGTGTTCGGCGACGGCCTGCAGCTGTTTTGGGAGGGCAGCCCCGACAGCCTGGCTGCGGTGGACCCGGCCACCGGCGAAAAAACACCGGTGGACACCTACACCCACTACGAGCAGCTGCCCGAGTACAGCGACAACATCGTGGAGAACGCCTACCTGGACGAGATCCAGAATTTTATCGCCGTGCTGCAAGGGCGCGAGGCGCCCCGCTGGAGCTTTGAAAAAGACCTGGACGTGCTGAAACTGATCGATAAAATCGAAAGCTTTTAAAGAGAGGGGCGCCGCGCATGAAAGCCTTGTTTGTGGGCCTTGGCAGCATCGGCAGCCGCCATTTGGCCAACCTTGTGGCCGTTGCCGGGCAGCAGGGCCTGGCGCTGGAGGTGAGCGCCCTGCGCGCCATCGAACGGCCCCTGCCGGCAGGCATTGCCGCACAGGTGCACCACCAGCTGGATAGCCTGCCACCGGCCACGCAGTACGACGTCGCCTTCATCACCAACCCCACCCACCTGCACGCCGAGGCCATCGCCCGGCTGAAGGGCCGGGTGGGCACGTTTTTCATCGAGAAGCCCATCTTCGACGCGCCGGGAAGGGACCTGGACGCGCTGGGCCTTGGCGCGCAGCAGAAGGCCTATGTGGCGGCGCCCATGCGCTTCACGGCGCTGTATGCGGCATTGAAAGAAGCGCTGGCGGCGCTGCCGGTGTACGCCGTGCGGGTGCTCTGCTCCAGCTATCTGCCCGGCTGGCGGGCTGGCGCCGACTACCGCGCGTCATATTCCGCCCACAGCGCCATGGGCGGCGGCGTCACGCTCGATTTGATCCACGAGTGGGACTATCTGGTGGACCTCTTTGGCCTGCCGCTGGAAAGCTGCAACTATAGGGGCCGGTTCTCCGCGCTGGAGATCGACTCGGACGACCTCTCGGTGTACATCGCGCGCTACCAGGATTTTCTGTGCGAGGTGCACCTGGACTATTTTGGCCGCAGCTACCGCCGCACGCTGGAGGCCTTTTGCGAGGCGGGCACCCTGCTGGCCGACTTCGGCACCGGGCGGCTCACCCTGCCAAACGGCACGGTGCAAGATCACGAGGAGGCGCCGAACGCGCGCTACCTGCGCGAGATGGCGTATTTTGTGCGCTATGCGCTGGGCGGCGCCGGCGAAAGCGCGAACAGCCCGCGCCACGCACAGGCGGTGCTGGCGCTGGCACTGGAGGGACGACATGGCTAAGCCGCTTTTGATCACCGTGTGCGGACGCGCGGGCAGCAAAGGGTTCAAAAACAAGAACCTCAAGACCTTTTGCGGGCACCCGCTGGTGTACTACACGCTCTCGGCCATCGAGCTGTTTTTGGCCGCACAGCCGGGCCTGGAGGCCGACGTGGTGCTGAGCACCGACAGCGACGAGCTGCGCCGGCTGGTGTGCGGGGGCTACCCCTGGGTGGTGCCGCTGCAGCGCCCGCCACACCTGGCCGGAGACGCCGTGGCCAAGCTGGAGGTGTTCAAGCATTGCCTGCACGAGATGGAGGAAAAGCAGGGCGCGCCCTACCAGTACCTGTTGGACCTTGACATCACCAGCCCATTGCGCACCGCCGAGGACGTGGCCGGCTGCCTGGCGGCGCTGTGGGCCCGGCCGGATTTGGAGCTGGTGATGAGCGCGGTGAAAAGCCGCCGCAGCCCGTATATGAACATGGCCGTGCGCGAGGGTGAAACGGTGCGCCAGGTGGTGCCCACGGCCTTTGTGGCCCGCCAGCAGGCGCCCCAGTGCTACGACCTGAACGCCTCCATCTACGCCTTCCGCCGAAATTTCCTGGCGCACAACCAAAGCGGCCGAATCTGGGACGCCGCCTGCGACATCTACGAGATGGCGGACACTGCCGTGCTCGACATCGACTCGGAGGAGGACTTTGAGTGGATGGAGACCATCGCCCAGCGGCTGTACGCCACGCGCCCGGCCTTTGCTGCCGTGCGAAACAACATAAAAAGTGGGCAATAAAAAAACAAGGCTGGTGGTTGCCACCAGCCTTGTTTTTGCGTCAAAGATGCGGGTTGGCCCTATAAAATGCCCGCCCAGCCAAGGCAGGTGGGCAGCAGCCAGAACACCCCAAAGCCCACGCCGAACACCAGCCACAGCCCGGCGGCGGGGTGCGCCTCCAAAAAAGGCGTGCCGCTGGCCGTGCCGCGCAGCAGCCGCGAGGCCGGGGTGCCGCTGCGCAAAGGCAGCTTGAAGATGAGGTGTGCGGCCAGCCCCAGCGTGAACAGCAGCGTGGGCAGGTAGCGTATCACCTCCACCTGCGTATACCGGGTGATGAGCGGCACCTGGGCGCCCAGCTCCCACCGCGCGCCAGACGCAAGGCCCAAAAGGCCATGGTTGAACAAGTTGGCCTCCACCTGCCCCGGATAGGCCGCGGCGCACACCAAAAAGAACCCTGCGCACAGCAAAAGGTCGATGAAGACGAAGGGCCCCCGGTGGTGCTCGGCCAGGGTGGTCAGCACGAGGAAGGGCGCCAGCAGCACCAGCCACTGCGGGTGCCACTCCACAAACAGGAACAGCAGCCCGTACACCGCCAGCGCCAAAAACACCCCGCGCGCGGGCAGTGCCTCGCGCGGCGGGCGCCACAGGTAGCAAAAGATGCACAGCAGCCCATAGCACAGCGCGAAAACGGGCACCTCGCGCCCGGCCGGCAGCACCGACGCGAACAGCCGGCGCATCATCTCGCTGTTGAACGGCACCATGGAAAAGGTGTGCCCCGCGAACAGCAGGCCGGTGGGCACCACCAGCCACAGCGCGGCCATACCGTATTTCAAAATGTGCAGCGGGCGCTTTTCGGCCAGCAGCAAAAGCGGCACAAACAGCAGCGCGGCAAACACCTTGAACGGAATGGCCAGCCCGAACACCAGCGCAAAGGCCCACCACCGCCCGCGCATCCAAAACCACAGCGCCAGCAGCGTGAAGAACAGGCAGATGGTGTCGTACTGGCCCATGACGAACACCGAAAAAAAGGCGGGCGGGCACAGCGCGGTGAACAGCGGGGCCCACCGCGCGCTCTTGCCAAGGCCCATCTGCCGCGCAATGGCATACACCAGCGCAAGGCAGCCGGCAAAAAACAGCGCGCTCACCGCCTTGCCCACATAGCTGAGCACCACCTCATTGGGCGGCAGGTGGAACAGGGTGTTCACCAGGTACACGGGCAGCTCGAATGCGGCAAACAGCAGGTACACCACAATGTTGTAATGCGCATTGTTGATGTAGTAAAATGAATTGGTGTGGGCGGCCACCTCGCCGTAGAACGAGCGGAACTTCCCGCCGAACAGGCACTCCAAAAGCAGGTAGCTGTGGTTGGCCGTCTCCATCACGTCGGTGTGCATGAACACGGCAAAGCACGCCCCGGCCAGCAGCAAAAAAACCAGCCAGTGCACTTTTAGCCCGGCCGGTTTTTGCAGTGTTTTTTCCGCCATGGCGCACGCCCCCTGCCCGCAGTGTGTTTTCACCCATTGTAAGGCCGCGGGGGCCGAATTGCAAGCGGCGCGCCGCCATTTGTGCACAAAAAAGAGGCCGCCCACCTTCCGTGGTGCAGCGGCCTCTTGGAACAGGTGCGGGATGTGGGCAGAGCCCACAGGGTTGGCTGGCCGGCGGGCTGCGTGCAGCGCCGCGTCGCCTGTGCCGGGGTCTCATGCGCCGTTGCGCTCATGCCGCGCCATCTGGCGGCATCAAATGAGATGACCCTGCCCGCTGTGTTGTTTTGGCGAAGAAAGGAAAAAGCCCTTCACCCAGTACATCGGCTGTGCTTTTGTTTTCTTTACGTTGCTTTGAAAAATATTTTAAAATTGATTTGACGCGCATGCCCGGCAGAAAAGGAAAGGTGGTGCAGAGCATGGCCGATGCGCCGATGCCCAAAGACGCACAGGGCGGCTACGGGCTGTATGTGCACATCCCGTTCTGCCACAGCCGCTGCCACTATTGCGACTTTTACTCCACCACCACGCAGGAGGGCGTGCCGGAAGCTTATGTGGATGCGCTCTTGCGGGACTTTGCCCGCCATGCGCCGCGCGAGGCAGGCGGCACAGCGCGCCGCCCGCAGAGCGTCTACTTTGGCGGCGGCACGCCGGGGCTGCTGGCGCCGCGGCAGGTGGCAAAGCTGCTGAAGGCCGTGCGGCCGCTGCCCGGCGCCGAGGTGACGCTGGAGGCAAACCCCGAGTCCGCCGACGCGGCCAAGCTGGCCGGCTGGCGCGCCGCCGGGGTGAACCGCCTGTCGGTGGGCGTGCAGAGCGCGCGCGACGCCACCCTGCGGCTGCTGGGCCGGCGCCACACGGCTGCCGAGGCGAAGGCCCTGCTGGCCGCGGCGCGGGCGGCGGGCTTTGGGAACGTCAGCGGGGATGTGATGCTGGCGCTGCCCGGAGAGGACGACGCGGCCTTTGACGAGACGCTGGCCTTGCTGGTGGACGGCGGCGTGCGGCATGTCTCGGCCTACCTGCTGAAAATAGAGGCCGGCACGCCTTTTGGCGCCGCGCCGCCGCCCGGCCTGCCCAATGCGGACGCCGCGGCCGAGCGTTACCTGTATGCGGCGGAACGCCTGGCGCAGGCGGGCTTTGCCCGGTATGAGATATCGAACTTCGCACAGCCCGGCTGCGAGAGCCGCCACAACCTGCTGTATTGGGACGCGCGGGACTACCTGGGCCTCGGCCCGGCTGCACACAGCAGCCTTGCCCGGCGCCGCTTTTCGTTTGCGCCGAGTCTTGAGGCCTTTCTGGCCGACGCCCTGCCACCCACCGAAGAGGGCACCCTCACCGCCGAGGACGCCCTGATGCTGCGGCTGCGGCTGGAGGCCGGCGTGGACCTTGGCCAGTGGCATGCGCGCTTTGGCGGGGCATTGGCGCCGCGGCAAAGCGCACTGCTGGGGCGCCTGGCGCAAAGCGGCCTGGCGCGCCAAACGCCACAGGGCTGGGCGCTCACGGGGCGGGGCATGCTGGTGCAAAACCAGGTGCTGGGCGCGCTGCTGGCCTGAATGGGCACAGGCCTTTCGCACTCGGCCATCCGTGGTGGCATCGGCTGCCCCGTTGAAGTGCGGGCGGTTTTATGCTATCCTTGTAGAGATATTATGGGATAAAAGGTGGGACAAACGCGCCTATGGGCAATTTCAAGTTTATCGCGACCGAGGTTCCCGGCCTGGTGGTCATCGAGCCGGCCGTTTTTGGGGACGACCGCGGCTTTTTTATGGAGACCTGGCACCAGGCGGCCTTTGAAGAGGCGGGCATCCGCGCCGACTTTGTGCAGGACAACCACAGCAAGAGCCGCCGCGGCGTGCTGCGCGGGCTGCACTTCCAGTGGCAGAATACCCAGGGCAAGCTGGTGCGCGTGGTGCGCGGGCGCGTGTTCGACGTGGGGGTGGACCTGCGGCCCGGCAGCCCCCACTTTGGCCGCTGGGCCGGCGCCGAGCTGAGCGAGGAGAACAGGCGCCAGTTCTATGTGCCGCCGGGCTTCGGCCACGGCTTTCTGGTGCTCAGCGACGAGGCCGAGTTCACCTACAAATGCACCGATTTCTACAACCCGGCCGCCGAGGGCGGCATTCGCTGGGACGACGCGGACATCGGCATAAAATGGCCCGACGTGGGCGCCGCGCCGCTTTTGAGCGAAAAAGACGCCGCTTTGCCGGGGTTTTCCGCACAGGACTTTACGCCATTTGAAAGGTGGGTCACGCCTTGAATGAATACCTGAAAGCCACCGGCAGCGCCTTTCTGCGCTACCGCCACCTGCTGGGCAACCTGGTTAGGCGGGACATCAGCATCAAGTACCGGCGCAGCGCGCTGGGCTGGCTGTGGAGCATTTTGAACCCGCTGCTGATGATGACCGTCATGGTCTTCGTGTTCCAAAACCTGTTCACAAACATGGCCGAGATGGACAAGGTGCAGGTGGTAAGCGTTACCGGTGAGCCG
>JBFXKS010000004.1:0-18258 GCA_050173515.1 Oscillospiraceae bacterium
GATCAAGATCAGGTTCGAAAAATGCTGGGGATACCGCCGGTGCAAAAAGCCGTCCACGCAGCGCCCGATGAAATTCAGCCGGAAGCCGGTGCTGCGCGCCACCGACTCTTTGAACACCTTCTTTTTCATCGTGCGGTGCCGAAAGGCGTTCCACTTGAACAAAAACGACACGTTGCGCACCAGCTCCACGTGCTCCACCTGCAAATGGGCCCGCCGGCAAAGCGCGTCCATGTCGTCCACGTCGAACTGCCATTTGTGGAACTGGTCGAAAGGCCGCGGCCCATGTTTCTGCGCATCCGCGCGCTTGGTGCGGTAGTCGATGATGTCGTTCTCCAGCCCGTTCAGCCGCACGGAAAACAGCAGCCGCCCACCTGCGGCGAGCACACGCGCGCACTCCGCCAGGCCTTTCACGATGTCAGAGGGCGCCTCGATGCCGTGGAACAGGCCAAAGGCCAGCACGGCGTCGTAGGCGCCGTCGGCATAGGGCAGGCACGTCACGTCCGCCTGGATCACGTCGGCATCCGGCTGGGCCCGCAAAATGTTGTTCACGGCGTTTTCGCTGTAGTCGAAGGCGTGGATGGTCTTTTCGTTGCCATACAGCCGCCTGTAGTGGAAATAAAGCCGCCCCGTGCCGCAGCCGGCCTCCAGTACGCTGGCCGCTGGGGCCACCACGGCGTCGGCGTATTTCACCGGGTAGATGCCGAGGTTTTCGAAATGCTGCATGTCCACCCCGGCGCTGCCCCAGCGGTTCTCCCAATATTCCTTGGCCTGCTCGGCCCGAAAGGTTTTCTTCACCGGGGCCTCCTTGTCTCAAGTGGAAAACATCTCTTTGAACAGCGCGATGTCCTGGGCGTTGAACGCGGCCTCGCGCTCGGGGTGCCACATGATGCCCAATATGGGCAGGCTTTCGTGCCGCACGGCCTCCACAAGGCCGTCCTCGCTTTTGGCACACGCCTTCAGCACGCCGGGCAGGGCATCCACCGCCAGCTCGTGGTAGCTATTCACCACGCGCGCCATGCCGCCCGCCACCGGGTGGGAGACGGCCACGTGGCCCTGCACGGGCCGCAGGCTGCCGCCGAAAAAGGTGACGATGGACTGCATGCCCCGGCACACGCCGATGAGCGGTGTTTTGTTCTCTGCGGCATAGGCGATGAGCGCCGTGTCGGTGGCGTCGCGCTCGGGCGCGTTGCCGCCGCACAAAAGGGGGCTGTTGCCGCCGGTCAGCACGATGCCGTGGGGGCGGGCGTGCAGCAATAGCTGCGCCAGCGTGGCGGCGTGGTTCGGCACGGCACACAAAAGCGCCCCGCACGCCAGCAAAAACGGCGCCCAGTTTTGGTCCAGCGCGTCCCGCCGCTCGGCATAGGCCTCCACGATGTCCACCCGCTGGCTCACGAATACCCGTTTCACTGGCCCACCACCTCCACCCGCTTGTTGGCGCAGTCTATGCTTAAAATGCGTGCGGTGCGCCACTGCGCCGTCAGCTTTTCGCCCGCGCCTATCACGGCCGGTATGCCCAGCTCGCCCGCGCGGATGGCCATGTGGGAATTGGCCCCGCCATAGGTGGTGACGAAGCCCGCGATGCCGCAGGTGAATATCCAGTCGAACCCGGGGTCGGCCGCGGGCACCACCACGATGCGCCCGTTCAGCTGCGCGCGGTCCTCCAGCGAGGTGACCACCTCGGCGCAAACCGACTTGAGCGTGATGAAGTTCGGCATGCCGGTGGGCAGGGTGAAGGCGTAGATGTCGTCGGCGTGCAGGATGACCGGGGGCATGGTGAGGCCGGTGGTCTGCGCGTGGCGGCGGCGGCCCTCGGCGATGCTGTGGGCCAAAAGCGGCCGCACCTCGCGCGGGCTGGAGTACAGGGTGTCCACCACGCCGCAGTCCACATAGGACATGTCCTCGCGGCTGAAGCCGTGTTCCTCGCCAAAGGCGGCAAAAAGCTCCAGCGCGTAGGAGAGGCTTTTGGTGAAGACGAACTTGGCGTACTCGCGCCCTTCGATGCCCGCTTTGGTGAACTTGAACAGGCCCAGGGCATCGCCCTGCAGCCCGTGGCGCTGCATCTCCTGCTGTATCTGCTCGTACTGGGCCAAAGACAGCGAGAAGGCGCTGTGCGCCGGCCCGGCGGCCCGGCCTTTTTCTGTGCCGTAGTACAGCTCTGGCCGGTGGGCATAGCACGGGGAGGTGACCTCGTAGGTGCCGGGGCGCAGATGGCCGTACTTCTCGATGAAGGCGGCCTTTGAAAGCGTTTCGCGGTCCCGCGCCATCTGCGAGCCCACAGTGGACAGACTGGAGAAATAGCGGGCGTAGTCCGCTTGCGAGAGGATGCCGATGGACACCAGGGAGCGCAGCAGCAGCACCGCGATGAACCCGCTGCGGGCAAGCCCGGCAAAGGGCAGGGTGCCATAGCGGGCGCAGTCCTCCAGCACCCAGTACAGCTTGGCCACGGTGTCCATCTGCTGCCCAAACAAAAACCGCTGCCGCTCCTCCAAAATGTCCACCTTGCGCGCGTCGGTGATCCACAGCCCGTCGGTGACATTGATGATGTTGTTGGTGAGGCGCTTCAGCGCGTTTGTCAGCTGGCGCTGTTCGCCGCTGGAAAAGCCGTGCTGGCCCAAAACGCGCACGCGCTCGGGCAAATCGAAGGTGTAGCAGGAAAAAATGATGTCGAACTCGACCTTGTCGTGGGATGCCGGCTGCTGCTGCAGCTGGTCGAGATAGTAATCGGCCAGCTTGCCGCACAGCGCGTCGTTTATGTCTTTTGGAATGAACGAGTTGAAGCTGACGCGCGTGTCGATGTAGGGAATGCCGGAAAAATCGTGCATCAGCGGGAAGCTGCGCAGGTTGCGGTAGCCATAGTTGTCGCGCTGGTACGCCCAGGTGCCGTTGGTGATGAGCCGCCGGTACAGCGAGAGCGCCAGGGGCCGGGGCCGTGTGCCGATCATCTCGGCGGGGTTCCAGTCCGGCATGTTGCCATAGATGGTGCGCGAGCCCTTCACATACGGCTGCGGCGCCATCTCTTTTTCTATGAAGCGGTGGATGTTGCCCAGCTCTTTTTTCTGCGTTTCAAAATCGGCCAGCGGCTGGGTGAGCACCAGCGGCCGCACCTGCAACAGCACCATGGCGTCGTCTTGCGTGAAGGCGAACTCGATGTCCAAAGCGGGCTGGCCGAACAGGGCGGCCAGCTCTTCGCCGCCCTGCTGCAGCCGCCGAAAGGCGGCGTGCTGGGCCGGGCGCCCGCGGAAGATGTAGCAGACTTCCTGCGCGCCGGTGCCACCCGAGGTGACCGTGTCGGTGCGGCCGCTCTCGCTGTAGTTCACCACGTGGTAGTGCCCGCCGGTGTTGGGGTCTGCCGTGAACAGCACGCCCGCCATTTTTATCTGCGTCAGCATGGGCTGCACAAGCACCTGCCCGCCCGGCTGCCCGCCATAGGAGGCCACCACCTGCCGGCAAGCGGCCAGCAGCCCTTTTTGCGCCACGTTGGCCACCGACAGGTAGGCCCCCGCCCGCGATGCCCCGGCGCCGTCTTCGTCCGGCGCAGAGGAGCGCACGATGAACAGCGAGGTGCCCGGCAGGGCGGCGGCCACCGCCAGTTCCACCTGTTCGGGCGCATCCAAAAGCTGCTGGGCCGAAAAGGTGCACTGCGGCAGAACATGCCAGCTGGTGGCATGCTGCGACACATATAAAAGGGTGTCTGCTTTGGAGGAAAAAGGCTGTTCCATAAAGGTATCCTTTACATGAGAACGACATGTTCACATCTTACCATTTACCGCCGGCAGATGCAATTGGGCGGCGGCCGCCGCCCAATTGACGAACCCTGCAAAAAGCTCTACACTGGGTATGACGGCCCGCATGTGCAGAGAGGATGGGAACGCCTTTGGTTTTTGATTTGGAGCAGCGGTTTTGCGCAGTGGAAGAAAAATACCGGCTTTGCCGCGAGGACACCGAGGTCTTCCGCTACCGGCTTTTTTACAGGCATCTGGCCGGGGCGCTGGCCGCCCTTGCGCCCGGCGCCCAAATAGCCCTTTGGGGCAACGACTACAGCGCGCGCGACATCTACAGCGCCCTGCTGCCCGCGCGGCGCAAAAACGTCCTTTTTTACATCTGTCCGTCGGCCGACGCGCACGACTATTTTTTGCCGCTACCCGGGGTGGGCCCGGACGAGCTGGGCCGCCGCGCGCCCGACGCGGTGATCCTGACGGAGTATGCAGGCCGGGAGGAGAGCGCAAAGACCCTGAAAAGGCTGCTGCCCCAAGCCGCCATCATCGACGCCTATGCCCTGGTGGAAAAAGACGGGTTCGACCTGGGGCACGCCATCTATCCCATCGGGGATTTCAGCGGCATCTTGTACCGGTATTTGGCGGATGGCCACCGGCGCTTGCAGCAGGCCGCGGGCGCAGCGCCGCGCGCGGCGGCGCTGCGCGCGGTCATCAGCGACCACTGCCAGCTGCGCGACTTTGTCGAGGCGCGGCGCTACATCGAGCAGTACATTGCGGCGCGGTATGCCGGCCACCGCCAGTACCAGCTTTTTTTGCAGGAGCTGGACGCGCTGCTGCTTGAGCTGGGCACGGCGGTGCAAAGCGCCCACAAGGACAACGTGTATATCTTCCTGCCGGACTCGCTGCCGGTGGAGGCGCTGGAACATATGCCGGCGCTGCAGCGCTTCACCGAGGACAGCTGCTGGTTTGGCGCGGCCTATTCGCCGGGCTTTTACACCAAGGCCGCCCTGTTCTCCTTTTTCACCGGCAAGGACTACTTGGCCGACCAGCTGTTCCGGCTGCCCGCGCTGCCCAGAAGCGAGAGCGCCCTGCTGCAGAAAATGCAGCGTGAGGGCCGCAGGTTCCTGTATTTCTCCCAGCTGCAGCACCTGGCCCCGGCCAACGACTACGCGGGCGCTTTTTCCATGGGCGAGACCCAAAGCCTGATCCAGTGGGGCTTTTTGTGCGAGCTGGCCAAAAACAGCGGCCCCGCGCTTTACATGCTGCATTTTATGGAGACCCACCCGCCGTATTACAACGGGCACCCATGCAGCCAGAACCAAAACCTGGCCCGGCTGAAAAACACCGGGCAGTACCGCGCGCTTTACCAGGGCAGCGAAGAGGAGATATTGTGGCAGATGTTCCGCGACGAAGAGCAGCAGGAGCGCTATGCCTGGGCCTACGCCGATGCGCAGCTGCACTTTTGCCTCGAGCTGCTGGCGCCGGCGGACAAATCCGTCATCGTGATGTCGGACCACGGCAACTACCCGGACAGGAAGGGCTTTGCCCAAGAGGTCATCCCCGACAACTCGATTTTCACCAAACGCATGCAAAACGTGTTCATCGTGCACAGCCCCGCTTTGCCAAAGCCGCGGCACGACCCGCTCTACGGGCTGATCGATTTTTCCAACCTGCTGGACCACATGCTGTTCCAGAAGGGGCCCTACACGCCGCCCGAATTCGAATTTGTCGTGCGCGAGCGCGAGCCCTCCTACAGCCGGAACATCCTGCGGGTGGCCAAAACCGTCGACGGCGAGTTCTTCCACTTCCATGCGGGGCTCTACTCGCTGCTCAACGAGCGCGAGGAATATATCCTGAATTTGGACGGCCACGAGGAGTACCGCGTGGACCGCCGCAACACAAACGAGATAGACAATGAAAAATATGCCGACAGGGTGGCTTTGTGCCGGAAGCTGGCCAGCGGGCTGGACTTGCAGCGGATATGGGACTGCCTGTTTGAGATGAAGCCGCACCTGAGGGACTTTTACCGCGGCTGCATCCCAGACCGCTTTGTGGGCGGCGGCCCCCGGCCATAGCCGGCCCGGCGCAAAAACGGGTTTGGATGATGCGCGAAAGATCAAAGTGCGGCGATGCTCCCCCAAAGGGAAGCATCGCCGCGTGTGCGCTGTTCAGCTGGTTTTACGTGCCCTGGCTTAGCTCAGGGCCAAATTGACGGTGTAGGTGGCGCCGCCGGCCACGATGCCCAAAGGCACGCTGTTGGACGAAATGCTGCGCTTGAAGAGCAGCACGCCGGTCTCTGCGTCGTAGCTGAAGTCTGTGCCGCTGACAAACGTGATGTCGAGCGTGGTGTTCTTCACGCTGGTGATGCTGGCGGGGTTGCCGGCCAGCCAGATCTTCACGCCGGTGGCCAGCAGGTCGGCCTTGGTCATGGAGTAGCTCTCGGTGCCGCCGGCCTCAACCTTCACGTCGTGCTCGGGCTCCACCACTTCGGGCTCGGCCGGCACTTCGGGCGAGTCCACCTTCACGGCCTCGTCGGCCAGCTTCAGCAGGTTCGCCGCGCCGATGGCGTCGTAGGATTCGCTCGTGTAGTCGGCCGCGTCGGTGTCCTTTGCATAGCTGAATTCCACCGTCAGCTTGATGGTGCTGGCCGCGTCTTCCTCCGTCAGGGTGAAGTCGGTCCAGTCGGCCTGGGAGTTGATATAGCCGCCCATTTTCAGGGCGTTGCCGGTGCCGGTGTCGGCCACGGGGTCCACGCTGTAGTTGCTGCCATCCAGTTTCTCTGCCAGGGTGTCGCCGCCGGTGTACTCCACGGTGTAGTCGGCCGCGGGCAGGGCAAACGCAAAGGTGGCCGCCTCGTCAGACAGCGCCACGCCCTTCTCGGTGGGGGCGTATGTTGCTTCCGAAGAGCCCAGGTCTGCGGTGGAAGGCGTGGCCACAAGCAGGACATTGTGCGTGCCGGTGGCATCTTCAACGTCATCGATATCGGTGACAAAGGTGGCCACCGCTTCGCCGGCGTCCTCATCGGCCGTGCCGGCCGCCGAGGCGAGCGTGAGGTCCATGGAAAGCTTGATGGGCACCGAGCTGTTGTTCACGAAAGACTGGGCCTCGCTGCCATAGATGCGCCCGCCCACCAGGTCTTTCAGGCTGGCCGGGTCTTCACCTTCGGCCACGGCCAGCAGGCCCTGGGGGTCCAGCGTGAAGCCAAAGGCCGCCGCGGTGGGCAGCACCACCGAGTAGAGCTCGGTGTCCACATAAACGGTCTCGCCCTCCACGATGATGGGCTCGGGGGCGGCGGGCGGGTCTGCGGCAAACACGGTAACGGACATGGCCATTACCAACGAGAGCGCGGCAACCACTGCCACCAGTTTCTTCATTTTCTTCATCATTTCCTCGTCTCCTTCTTTCATTCTATTTTTTTATTCTGGCATGCGTTATGCCAAGATAAACAATTTGATGGACACCGACAGGGTGGTGATGTCGTTGCCGTCGTCATCCACAAGGGTGTAGGTGACGGATGCGGCGTGCTCGCCGGGCGGCACTTCCCGGTCCAGCGCAAAGCCCTCCAGCGTTGCGCCCACGGGGATGAAGGGCGAGGAGTAGACCAGTTCATCGGTCTCTTTCAGCCGCAGGTCGAAGTAGACGGTGCGGGTGTTGGCCAGGGCGTTTTCCACCTTTGCGTTCTTCGACGGCGTGTCCCACGTGTCGAAGACCCACTCGGTGTTCATGCGCGTCTCGTAGTAGCCGTCCTCCACGGGTTTGTCCACCTTTTCCCGCAGCTCCTCCACGTTCTCCGGCACGGCCACCACGCCGCGGGTGCCGGTGTCTGGCGGCGCGGCGGGCGGCGGCGCGCTGGGCCGCAGCAGCAGCACAACAACAACCACCACCAACGCAACGATGACCACCGCGGCAGCGCCGGCGATGATCAACACGGTTTTTTTCTTTTTGGCGGGCAGTTTGTCTGTGGAAACCTTGTTCATTTTATCATCCATTTTTGTCCAGTTTCCTCCTCGGTTTCACATACATTTCACACAATATCATAATCGGCCCTGGGCGGCCAAAGCTTAACCCTTCTGTGGCAAAGTATGGACAAATTTGCTGTTTTATGGTCATATTATGGGCTGTTGTGGTATAATATACCCATAAACGGATGATGTTTAGTCACAAGGCGAAAGGCGGGTGTGCACAATAATGACTGGCCGCAGAAAGCATGGCCGTTTCGGGGCGCGTTTTGCCGCCCTGGTTTTGGCCGCGGTGCTGGCGCTGGCCCCGGTGCTCACCGCCGCCTCTGTGGGCGAGGCAGGGGACGGTTCCGTTTCGTCGTCCGCCGAGGCGCCGCCGGCCTCGGAACAGGCCGCGCCGCCCGCGCCGGAGAGCGACAGCCCGGCACAGAGCGAGGCGCAGGCCTCTTCGGTGTTGCAGGAGGAGGCCCCGGACGGCAGCGAGGCCGCGCCGGCGGCCTCCACAGAGCAGGCCGCCCCGTCCGAGGCGGATGCCGAGGCGTCTGAAGCGCCACAGCCCGCGGCGCCGGGCTCTGCCGCCCAAACGCCCGCCAGCGCGCCGGACAGCTCTGTGCCGCCGGGCGACGACGACGGGCCAAAGGCCGCGGCGGCGCTGCCAAGCATTGTGCTTCCCTACGATATATCCTTCAAGATCATGGTGTTCGAGGGCCTTGGCGAGGGGGTGCTGGGTTCCGATGCGTTCAGCGTGATCAACAGTGGCGAGGTCCCCGTCACCGTGTCGGTGAACACCGCCACCCTGTTGATCGACGGCGCGGGGGTCTACACCGTTTTGACGGCGGATGCGTTCACCGGCGACGAGAGCGCCATTTTTGCCCAGCTGGTTTGCGAAGACACCCACGGCGAGGCCACGGCGACCCTGCAGGCCTACCCGGTGGAGGGCATTTACACCTACCGGCTGGCGCCGGGGCAGGCGGGCCGGTTCTACTTCCAGGGCAAAGTGTCGGAGCACGGCGCCAAATGGGGAGACGCACAGGTGTCTGTGCTGCTGGACTTTTCTTTTGAGGAAGACCCCGATGCGCCGCCCGCGGCGTAGAAAAACGCAAAAACCAGCCGGAAGCTTTTTGGCTTCCGGCTGGTTTTTCTTTGTGCTATAAGCCGGGGTATACGATGTTCTCCCAGCCGTCCATGTGGAAAAACGTGTCCACCTTCACCGGCGTGGTGCTGTAGTAGCAGCTGGGGAAGACCACCGTTTTTTCGCACCGGGCGCTGCGCAGCACATCGCACAGGCCGCTGCGGATGCCGATGAAATGCCCGGCGTATTCCGCCGCGGGGATCATCTGGGCAATGGGCAGGCACAGGGGCAGCGTGCCCGGCAGGGGCGCCTCGTCGCCAAAAACCAGGGTGGCCACGCAGTGGCCCTGCCGGCGGTGCCCGTCGGCCAGCGCCTGCCAAAACGCCGTGGGCAGCGAGACCACACTTTTGGCATAGGGCGCCAGCAGCACAGTGTTGCCCGGCTGCAGCCCCGCTTTCGGCGTGAAGGCCTCGCTGTGCATCGGCGCGGCCGGCGCGGTGCCGGCCGGCAGGGCATACACCGCCTGCCGGTAATAGTCGTCAAAGCCCAGCATGTGGTGGTCCAGGTACCGGATGATCCTGTCGGTGTAGGGCAGGTCGTGGTGGGCGATGATGCAGTTGCCTGCCCCGGTGAACAAAAGCGCCTGCACCAGCTCGTCCATGGCGTGGGGCGCCAGGGCCACGGCCTCTTGCCCAAACAGCCGCGCCACCGCCTGGCAGCCGCCCTGCACGGTGACGGCCACGGCCGGGCCCAGCCGGTGCTGCGCGCGGTAGGCGGGCAGGAAGGCCATGGCCAGGTATACGTCGCCCAAGGCCCCGTGGGGGCACACCACCAAATGCTGCTGCGGCCACTGCGCGCGTATCTGCGCCAGGGTGGCCGCGCCGCGCCGCACCCGTGCCTGCCGCCGCGCCAGCACCCGCGCCGCCACGGTGTATTCGGCAAAGGAATCGTACACGGCCAAAGACAAGACCTCGCCGGCATAGCCCAGCGTGCGCAGCTGTGCCTGCATGGCTGCGAAAAAGCGCGAGACCACCAGCACCAGCACGTCGCTTTGCGAAAAGGCCCGGACGCCTTCCGGCGCCATGAGCGGCACGCCGCGGTAAACGGCGCCCTGCTTGGCGGGGTTGTTGTCCAAAATGGCGCACACGGCATACCCGCGCGCCGCCAGTGCGTCCACCAGCGCTTCGCTGGCATGGCTGTGGCCAAAGATGACGATGCTGCGCCCCAGCAGGCGCCCGCTGTTCTCCATCTCGTCCAAAGCCTGCAGCATCTCGCTGCGGCGGCCTGGTTCCATAGCGTCAGCCCTTTCTATAGCAGCACGGTGCGTATCAGCTCTTCCGGCGTGGCAAGGCCGCACTGCAGCAGGTGGTGCACTTTTCGCCCGCAGGGCAAACGGAAGGAGACCACCACCAGCTTCTGCGTGAACGCATACAGCGTGTACAGCGCCAGCAGGCCGTCCTCGTCTTGCTGCGAGATGCGCGTCGGCGCCACAAAGGCGGTCTCTTCCAGCGGCAGCTGCGAGAGAAGGCGCACCCGCTCGCCTGCGCGCGCGTGCAAAACGCGCAGCAGCAGCGGCACCAGCTCTGCGTCAGCTTTGGGCACCAGCAGCACCTGCCCGCCGGCCTCCAGCGCGTTTTGGCGCCAAAAGCGCGCGCCGTGCTCGGCGGCTTTCAGCCGGGTCTCCATGTCCTGCATGGGTGTGTCTCCTCTTGCGGGCCTCACAGCAGCCCCAATATCTCATCCACCAGCGCGTCCACGTGCACGCTGTCGTTCACCAGCTCTGTGATGTCGTGGGCCAGGCCCATGCTTTCAAAGCCGAAAAAGTCGATGGAGCCAGCCGCCACCTTGGCCTCATACAGCACGATCTTCTTGCAGGCGGCCTTGCACACCACATCGCAAAAGCCGCTGCGCACGCCGATGAAAAACCCGCCCTGCTCCACGAACTCAACGCTGTCCTGCAGCTCGATGAACGCCGGCACCGTTCCGGGCAGGGCCGCTTCGCCCGCCCCGCCACAGTTGGTGCACACCGAATAGCCCTTCGCCTTCAGCCCCTGCACCAGCCTGTCCCAGTGCGCGCTGGTCAGCGAGGCCTCGAAGTGGCCCGCATAGGGCGCGATCAAAACGGTTTTTCCCGGCACGAGGCCCAGCGCCCGGTATTGGGCGCGCACCTGCGCTGTGCGCCGGGGCAGCGTGGGGAAGACCGGGGCCACCTCGTGGTCGAAATAGAACACCTGCCTGGTGAAGCTGTCGCGAAAGGTGAACGCGGTGTGCCCGATGAGCGACATGAACAACTCGTCCAGCCCGTGGAAAACCGCGTTGTGCAGCCGGGGCAGCCGGTCTCCCATCAGGCGCATCAGGCTCAGCAGGCCCCAGTGCGCCTGCTCGTAGGTGATCAGCTCGATGTGGCGGTAGCCAAGGGCCTGCGCCAGCTTTTTGGTGGAGTTTTTGGTGACCACCAGCACGCACGCGCAGTCTGCGATGCTGCCCACGCCCATGTACACCGGCAGGAACAATGAAAAGATATACAAGTCGCCGATGCTGGGCTGGTGCATCAGCCAGATGGGCAGCCCGGGGTGTTTTTCGGCGAGCTGGCAGTAAAGGGCGTGGCCCGCTTTGGCGTTGGCGCAGTGCTCGGCCCACACCGCCCCGGGCAGCATCTGCGCCGCATCGGCCCCGCCGGCCCGCTCCCGAAAGGCCTCGCCGCCAAACAGCACGTGGAAGTCCCGCCCTTGCACCAGGCCGAGGCTCTGCAGCTGTGCGCTCAGCTCGCGCCAGATGAAGCTGTTCAGGCCGTTGAGCTTGTTCACGACGAGCACCACCACATCGGCCTCGCCCGCCAGGCTGGCCACCGAGCGGGACGGCACGCCCAGCCGCATCACGCCCTGCTTGTTCGGGTCGTTGTCCGCAATGCTGTCCACCAAAAGGCCCAGCTCGTCAAAACTCTTTTTCACCTCGCCAAAGTTGCCCCAGCAGCCCGTTACCACAATGCGCTTTTGGCAGAAGACGCCCCGGCTTTGCAGCTGCGCGATCTCGTCGCGCACGCCCTGGAAAAACGGCTGCCGGTCATCCAGCCAGGCCGCGTCGAAACGGTCCTTTTCCGCCGTCATGCCGGGGCCCCCTGTGCAAAGTGCTGCATGCCGTAAAGGCCCATGCACACCAGCTTCTCCAGGCTCAGGTCCTTGAAGCCGGCCAATAGCCCCGCCCGCCGCACAAAGGGTTCGTTTAGCGACAGGACCCGCAGGTCCTTGTAGGGCACGAACGCGGCGAAGCGCAGGATGTGCGCCATCGCCTCTTCGTCCACGTCCCAAATAGACAGGCGCCTGCCTGTCAGGCCGCGCAGCAGCTGGTGGCTCATGCCGACGGACTGCACCACCACGGCGGCGGTGTAGTAGCGCTCGGCCAAAAAGGGGTCCAGGTATTTTTGGGCGGCCGCCAAAAGGCGGGCCTCGCCGGTGGGGAACAGCAAAATGGCCGTGCGGCCGCCCTCGCCTTGCGTGCTTTGTCGGTAGAAGCCCTCCAAAAGCCTTTTGCCCTGCTCGGCCTCATCCAGGCACGTTTTCAGCGCCAGGTCCATGCAGCATCCCTCTTTTCACAGCGTGTCGTCTATCTCAAAGCAGACCCCGGCCAAATCGTTGCGCGGCACGTTTACCGCAATGGCGGTGCCAAGGCCCGAGGGCTTTTGGTCGTTGACCAAAATGCGCTCGCCGAAGGGGGCGCCGAAGATCAGGTGGTCGTAGCGCACGGCGTTTTCGGCCAAAAAGCGCTCGGTGGCCGCGCGGCACTCTTCGCCGCGCGCGGTGAGCAGGATGACCATGTCCTGCGGCGGGATGCCCCCCAGAAAGGCCTGCGCGCCGGGCAGAAAGCTGTCCCGGCCGTCCAGCAGGTACCCGTTGTGCTTCAGCAGCGTGCCGTCCAAGTCCAGTATCCAGGTGTGCCCCAGGGGCGATAGCTTGAGTGGGTTCATGGCGCGTCCCCGCTTTCCAGCTGTGCGCCGATGTCGCCGCCCGGGTGGTTGCGCCGCAGCACATCCAGCGGCACATCCAGCGCGATGGCCAGCTGCATGGCCAGCTCTTGTAATACGATGAGGTTGAGCAGGGTGGAGTTGTTCGGCAGGATGTTCCACGGGTCGCCCTCGTGCGCCAGCTCGATGATCAGCCGCTTGCCGATCATTTCGTGCAGGGTGCTGGCGTGGCTGAAAGACAGCAGCCACACCACACAGGCGCGGTTTTGCAGCAGCCGCGCCAGATACACCGACTCCGCCGTCTCGCCGCTCTTGCTCAGCACGATCACCAAGTCGCCCGGCTGCACCAGGCCCAGGTCCCCGTGCACGGCCGAGTTGGTGTGCATAAAGGCCGCCGCGATGCCAAGCGAGTGCAAAGAGCCCACGAATTTCTCGCAGATGGGCACGTTTTTGCCCAGGCCCGAGGCAATGATCTTGCCGCCGGCGGCAAGCGTGGCCAGGCAGTCCCGCTTGAGGGCGTCGAACGCCTCGGGGCGGATGGAGCGCACCGCCTGGGTGAGGATGGCCAGCGTCTGCTCAAAATGTTCCACTACAGCACCTCCTCCAGATAATACAGGCCATTGTAAAAAGCGCCGCAGATGGAGTCGTAGTCCTGCCAGGCGTAGGTGGTCAGTGACAGCCAGATCACCGCGTGCAGCAGGCGGATGGTGGCGGGGTCTGCGCCGGACAGGGCAAAGAAGTCGCCCTCCAGCGCCTCCCACTGGTTCGACTGGATGTCCACCCGGGCCTCGTGCGCGCCGATCTGCAGGCGGAAGTCCTTCAGGTTGAACCGGTCGTAATTGCCCACGATGGAGTAGTACAGCTTGGCCCAGTCGTAGTTGGCGTCGCCATACAGCTCGGTGAAGCCGAAATAGCCGCGCGGGTCGATGAAAACGGGCTCTTCGCCGCCGCGCAGCATCAGGTTGGAGAAGGTGCAGTCGCCATGGATGAAGGCGAAGCGTTCGCAGTGCAGCGCGTCCAGCTTTTGCTCCAGCGCGCGCCTGTGGAAAAAGACGTTGCGGCACACCCGGCCGTTCACGGTGATGGTGCGCTGGTCTGCCAAGGGGATGAGGTCCCTGACCTGGTGCAGCCGCCGCATGGTTTTGGTGTAATAAGCCTCTTTCATGCTGAAGGCGTCCGCCGCAATGTGCCCCCGGCCGTGCAGGTCTTTCACCGCGGCCACCAGCCGCCGCAAAATGGCCCGTTTCTCCCCCGGTGGCAGCCCGCCGTACTCGTAGACGTTTTTGCCGTCTATGCGCTCCATGCGCAAAGGCTGCACGCCGTAGATCTTGGGGGTTGCCGGCACACCCAGCCTTTGTGCCGTCTCATACCACTGGCCCTCCAGCAGCGCCAGCGCCCGGCCCTGCTCGTCAACGGCCTCTTTGGTCACCACGTCGCCCGCTGTGCTTATGCGGTTGAAAGGGCGGCACTTTTCCTGCCCCAGCTTTTCATAGTCGGCCAGCAGGCCGAACTCCCGCGTGCCGGCCAGCCCCACCTCGCCGTCGAAGCGAAAGCCCACCGTTTGCAGCCATTGCACGAACTCGCCGCTTTGCGGCACCCCCGCAAGGCAGGCCTTGTCCCGGAACAGAAACAGCCCGGCCACGCCGCGTTCGGTGGAGGCCTGCGGCTCCAGCGCGCCGTCCTGGTAGCGCCAACGGCAGGGAAAGCTCTCGGAGATGCCGATGAGGTTCCCGATGGCCTCGGGGAACGCCAGGGCAGGCGGCAAAATGAGGTCGGACCACACCAGCATGAAAGGCGCGTGGTGGGGCAGCAGGGCCAGCGCCTGCGCCAGCCCGCCGCAGGTGCCGGTGCCCGGCGCGTCCACCACCTGGTAGCGCACCGTGGCAAAACAGGCCAGATACTCCCGCAGCACCTCTTTTTTGTGGTCGGCTATCACGATGAAGCGTTTGTGCGGGAACTGCCGGAACAGGTGGAACAGCATGGGCAGGTTGTCCACAGGCACCAGCGCCTTGGGTTTGTTGGCGGTCAAATGCCCCAGGCGCGAGCCCTTGCCGCCGGCCTGGACGATGATATACTCTGCCCTCAAAATGCAGCCCCTCTCCCGCGCGCTCAAATGCCCATGATCTGCTGGTTCTCGATGGCCTCGTACAGCGCCCGGAAGATGTAATAGTCTGCCGGGGCGGTGATTTTCAGGTTGTTGCGCGGGCCGTGCACCATGTGCATCTCCGCGTCGTACAGGCTCAGCAGATGGGCGGAGTCGATGCTGAAGATGCCGTCTGCCTGCGCCTTTTGATACAGCGCCCAGATCATGCCATACCGGAAGGACTGGGGCGCCTTGGCCACGTGCATGTGGCCCCTGGGGGGCACCGCGTCGATCTTGCTGCCGTCCCGGCTGGCCACCACGCTCTCGGTGGCCGCCTCCACCGTGATGGCGGTGCCGTGGGCCTCGACGCTGGCGATGTTTTTCGAGATGAGCTCCTGCGTGATGAGCGGCCGCACGCCGTCGTGGATCAACACGATGTCGTCGGGCGCGCACACGCTTTGCAGCGCGGCCAGGCCGTTGTAGATAGACTCGTGCCCCGTGGGCCCGCCGGGCACCACCCGCACCACTTTTTTAAAGTCGTAGCGGTGCAGCTGCTGCTGCAGCTCCTCTATCCAGCTCTTCAGGCACACCACCGCAATGGCGTCGATGTCGGCATGGGCCTCGAAATGGTCCAGCGTGTACAAGATCACCGGCTTGCCGTGCAGCTCTAAAAACTGCTTCGGCTTTGCGCGGGAGTTCATGCGCTGCCCGGTGCCGCCTGCAAAAATGAGGGCGATGTTCATAGCGGGCCTCCTTTGAATACAAGATCCCTGCAATGGGCGAATATCTCGGCGCCGGCCGTGCCGGGGTTGCTGATGTCCCCCGGGTGTATGGCCGCCGACGGCGAAAGGGCCTTTGGCGCAGCGGCGTGCTGCACGGCGTAGGCCAGGTAGCTGTCCAGGTCCAGCAGCGTGCTTTCCATGGCGCTGGCGTCGTACATGCTCAGGCTGTTTTTTTGGATATCTCTGTACAGCTGTGCCCGGAAAGGCGCCAAGTGGCCGGCGGCGCCGGGCGCCAGCCGTGCATACAAAGGCGCGGCGGGCCCGCCGTGGGCATCGCCGCACACCAAGGCGCGCAGCATGGGCGAATAGGCATACAGCCGGTCCTCGGCCGTGCAGGCGAGGCTGTACTGGCCGGTGTGGGCGTCGACGATGCTGTCCTGCGGGCTGTCGAAACCCGCCGCCAGCGAGGCCTGCCCCGTGGCGGCGTCGATCTTCACCGCCCGGCCGGTGCGGCCCGGGAAAAGCCAGATGTGCCCGGCAAAGCTGGCGATGGCCGTGTATTCGGGTGCGGCGCCCGCGGGGGCGCTCTCCACGCCCACATCGCCCACGTCATACACGGTGCATGCGCCGCTGTCCGGCGCCCAGCGCACCACCCGGCCGCCCTGCCGCGGCGCCAGCCAATAGTGCCGGCCGTCGAAGCAGGCGGCGCTGTAGCCTTTGGTGCCGCCGCCCACCGGGTGCACCTTGGCCACGCTGCTGTCCATGTCGAACACCACCACGGCATCCTCGTGCCACACCGGCGCCACCACGAGGTTCCCGTTTTGGCAGGCGGTGCCCAGCCAGTTCCAGTTGCGCTCGCCTTCGGCGGGTTTGGCGCTCAGCAGCGGGCGCAGCTGGGCACAGCGGGCGGTCTCGCCGGCCTGCGGGCGGTGGCGCACGATCTCCGGCACGCGCCCACCAACTATAAATACGTCACCTTCGTGCGAAAAAATAGACCGGAAGGCAAAGGCCTGCGGCGGCTGCTTGCCGTCCCGCTTGAACGAAATCTCCTGAAACGCGCCCGTCTCAAGGTGGTAGCGGCCCAGCCCCTGCGCCGTGCCCGGGGCGAAGTACAGGCTGCCGCCGCAGGCCACGGCGGCGTGATAGCGCTGCGGCTGCGGCAGGCCGTTTTCAGGGAAGTTGCCGACGAATTTTGTTTGCCCTGTGGGCGGGTCGACGGTGAAAAGCGCCCCGTAGAAGCTGGCCCAAAGGCGGCCTTCGGCCCACAGCAGGCTGCCCACGGGCAAGGCGCCCCACGCCGGTGCGTCCGGGGTCAGGCGCATCTCCTGCAGCATCACCGGCTTGCCCACGCACTCGAACAAGGGCACCAGCGAGCTGGCGTCGCCGTAATACGCGTCGCTGAAGGCGATGGCCCGGTCCAAATCGGGGCTGTCGTCGTAAATGCCCCAGCCCTCGCGCCGGTATAGCGCGGCCATCTCTTCATACTGCGCCGCCAGCTGGGGCCGCATGGTGCGGAAGGTCTCCATGTTCAGCGGGTGCGGGCGCCACCACAGCACCACGTCCCGCCGCGCCCGGAAGGTCTCGAAGACAAAGCGGAGCTTTTCCAGCGCCTGCCGGTTGCCCTCCAGCATCCCGGAGACGTTCGTGTTGTACAAAACCACACACGGCTTTTCGCCGCCGGGCCCTTCCAGCAGCCGCGCCCAGCTTTCGGGAAGGGTGAAGTCTTCTCTTTTCGCGTGCAGCGCCTTGTCGAACTTGGGCGAGCCCAAAGCAGCGAATTTGCCGTCGGCCCGGCCGGCCTGGCCCTTGGCTTTTTCATAGGCCCCATAGATGCGCGCATAGGTTTGGCGCACCGCCTCGGACTGAAGCACCACCTGGTGGGCGTGCAAAACGCCGGGCAGCAGGCAAAAATGCACGGGCACCGCCTTGTCATGCACAAAGTAGGGCACATAGACCAGCAGGTCTGTGAGGGCGCGCAGCCGCTCACAGTAGAAATCGGGGTGCACGCTGGTCACGCGGTTGCCCTCGTCGTAGGGCGCGTGCACAAAAATGATGTCCGGGCGGCGCTCGGCCACGTCATAGCTCTGCCAGCTCACAACGGGCACCTGCGCGGGGTACAGCGCGGCCTCGTCGTGCATCTGCCCCAGCTCCCCGCCGGGCAGGCGGTCGTAGTAGGGGATGGGCACCACATAGGCGTCGCACTGTGCATCCGCGCTCGCCGCGGCCCAAATGCTCTCCATCGAGTCGAACATGGAGGCCTTGTAGGGGAAAAAGGCGACCTCGAGGCGGTCGGGCCGCAGTTCGCTGCGCACGCTGCCCTCGGCGCGCGCCAGCATTTTCTTCAGGGGTTTTGCGCTGGCGCGGCTTGCCTTTTGGCCGTTTGCGGCC
This sequence comes from Oscillospiraceae bacterium, assembly GCA_050173515.1. GTDB lineage: Bacteria > Bacillota > Clostridia > Oscillospirales > Ruminococcaceae > JAAYCI01. The sequence goes on from JBFXKS010000004.1 coordinate 17,902, forward strand.
ACACTGGCCTCGTAGAGCAGGGCGCAGTATTCCTCCAGCAGGGAAACCGTGGCCGTGCCCGGGCTGGCGATGCTCTCGATGTAGTTTCCCACCGAGACGGCAAACGCCTGGCAGTCGGCCAGCACCTGCACGGCGGCGGGGTATGCGCCCTGCGAAAAAAGGCCCTCCAGCTCCCTGTGCGCCTCGTGCAGGGTCTGCAACAGCTCCAATATCTTTTTTTGCTGGGCACGCCGCATCTTTTCACCCCGCCGTCAGCTGCATTTTTCGCGCTCGTCCCAGTCGGCCAGCATGCGCCGATACATCTCCTCAAGGCCATACCGCGCCCGCCACCCCAGCGCCTCTATTTTTGCCGTGTCC
>JBFXKS010000005.1:0-17304 GCA_050173515.1 Oscillospiraceae bacterium
TTACGCGCACTACAGCGACCCCTACGACCTGCTGCGGCAGATCGTGGACGAGGGGCTGCAGACCGTGGCGCGGTCTTTGGCCGAGCAGGACTATAACACCGAGCAGCCGGTGTCGGAGCAGAACCTGCGCAAGATATTGCAGTATGCACAGGACAATGCCGATGTGTTCAAGGCCATGCTGAGCGAAAACAGCGATGCCGCCATCCAGCGGGAGCTGATGGTGTTCATCAACGACGCCTCTTTTCCCATCGAGATTCCCTTCGACGCCAAGACCAAGGAGTTCATCAGCCTGTTTTCCATCAGCGGCGTGGTGAGTGTGTTGAACAAGTGGCTGCAGGACGGCATGCAGGAACCCATCGAGCAGATGGCGGCCTTCATCATGCAGATCTTATACCGGGGGCTGCTGGGCGTGGAAAAGCGATGACACCTGTGTAAAGTGTATTTCCTTGTCACTTTCTTTTCTTTTTCTGGCGCTGTTTTTTCAGCGGTTGACTTATTTTTTTAATATGCTATGATGGACTTGAGCCTGTTCGCGCACTGTGCGCGGATGGGTATTTCAGTTTATTTCGGGAAAAGAGGTGAGATGAGTGGTTTACCGGGTGGCGGAGAAGGAAAATGCATTTTGCGAATGCAGATTACGTTCAATGTCGCGCAAGGATTTTGACATCACGGGTGAATGGGAGGTGTGCGACGACTGCAGCCTGCCGATTGAAGATACATACCAGGCGAAACGCTGCGCCAACGAATAATAGCGCTGCACAAAACGAAAAATACGAACGAAAGAGGTGTTGCGTGTGCTGCTGGGCGAGCTGGCCGGCGCTCTGGACCCGAAACTGGTGCTGGAGCTGTATGGGCTGGAAGACAACAGGACACACCACAAGGGTACGTTTTACCTGGACGATGAGGCGTCCAGAGCGCAGCTTGTGCGCTGCCATGGGAAAGCCACGGTGCGGCACAGGGACCTATACAAAGCTTACGCGATGGTTTACATTGATGGATGACGCCTTGTTGCACTGACAAAATGCCACAAAAGCGCCCTTCGCCCGGATGTTTGGTCCGGGCGAAGGGCGCTTTTGTGCTGCGCGGTATCGGGCTCAGGCGTGAAGAATGTCTACCAGGCCGGTGATGGAGGCGATGTGGATGGCATCGGCACGGTTCACCGCGCCCAGCTTCTGGTAGATTTTGGCCACGTGCTTTTTCACGGCGTTGCCGCTGATGCCCATGAGCTTGCCCACCTCCTGCTGGGTGAGGCCCTGGGCCAGATAGCGCAGGGTCTCGTTTTCGCGCGGGGTCAGCGTCAGCTTGGAGGGCGCCTGCCCGTATGCCTCGCCCTGGTAGGCGCGCTGCATGGTTTGCAGGCGCTTGGCGTAGGAGAGCGCATCGTGCCACACCGCATCCAGCCATGCCATGTCGTAGCCGGGCAATTGCAGCTTTTTGATATGGGAGATGATGGCCATCATGTCTTTGCCGTGCTCGGCCAGCACCAGCTTTAAGTCGTCCATGTACACGCGGCGATAGACCTGCGAAAAGGCCGCCTCGAACGCGGCGTCCTCGCCCGTGGCCAAAAGATGGCGCGCCTTGAGGATATAAAGGGTGCATTTTTCGTGCCATCGCCCCTTTGATTCCAGCGCAGCCTCTAGCTGGAGCAAAAGGGCATAGGCTTTGGCCTCTTCGCCCAGGTGATGAAGGTAATCCGCACAGAGCAGGCGATTGCGTCCGAGGTCCACGGGCAGCTCTTCCGGGCCGGTCATCACATGGGAAAACCAGGCCGGCACCTTTTCGGCGTCGTCCAGCCGGAGGTAAAACCAGGCGATGGCGCTGTCGCGCAGCTCGTACAGGGGCACCAAATCCTTCTCGCCGATATAGGTGATAATCTCGCTTAGCAAGGCGAAAGCTGTTTTGTAGTTGGCGTAGTAAAACTCGATGCGCACAAGGCCCCACAATGCGTTACAAATGATGTCGTGCTGGGCCATTTGCTGGCCTTTCAGCATGGCGCTGTTGAACATGGCGGCCGCCTTGTCCATATCCTCTCGGAAATAAGCGGCCTCGCCGGCGAACTGGTATTCGACGCCATACCCGTTTCCATTCAGCACCTTTTCGGCATAGTGGGCGTATGTGCCCATGTACTCCAGCATGTATTCCAGCCGAGCGCCCTCGGCCTTTGGCAGGAAAAACACGCTGTTGTTGCCCTGCGCCAACACCTGCGGCGAATGGGCACGGGAGCCCTGTGGCAGCAGCCGGTGCGCCTTTTGCATCCAGCCAAGGCCCTCGTCCTCATTTTGGTAGGTGGCGATGTCGGCCAGCGTGGCATACACTTCGCCCAACAGCAGGCGGCTCTCCTCGCCCGTGGGCGCCACGCCCAGGCGTTCGGCCACCGCATGCAGCAGCGCCTTCGCCTGCTGCACCTCGGCGGCGTTCAGGTACATAAAGGCGATGCTGAAATCCACGCGTGGGTCTTTGTCTGCATAGCTGCGCGGTATTTGCTCCAGCCGATGCAAAATGCGGTTGGTCATGCTGATGGGGCGCCGTATTTTGGGCAGCTTGGCCACGGCATTTAGCAGGCCATCGTAGTCGGCGGCCTCCCACAGGCAGTCCATGGCCTCGCTGATCATGTCGTGATCCAGAAACCAGCGGCCCGCGCGTGCAAACAACGCCTGTTTGGACTCCTGGCTGATCCATGCCTGCTTTTTTTTCAAAAAGTCGTGGTACTTGGTCTGAAAGACGTACATATCGCTGCCGTAGTCGTTGATGACGAAAGGGTGCAGCCGCAAAAGGTCGTAGAGCACGTCGCCGGGGGCACTGCCCTGCCCCACCACCATCTCCAGCGAAAAGCGTGGCAGCAGGGCAAAACGGATGAGCTGGTTCTGCACGGCCCTGGGGTACACTTTGAAGTAGTGCTGCTCAAAAAGCTCGGCCGCAAGCTGTGGAAAGGTTTTAACGGCGCGCGCTTCGCCCGATTTTCGGTGGGCGGTGCAGACAAGGCTCAGCCCCAGCGGCCAGCCCCCGGTCTCGGCTAGCACCCGTTCCACACTGAGCGGTGTTGTGTCCTGCCCGCCTCTCTCCAGCATCATCGCGGCCTCTTCCCGCGTGAAGGCCAGGTCCTCGTCGGTGATGCGATACTGGCCCCTGGGCGGGAACATGTCTGCAAAAGGCAGCTTCGCGTTGCACAGGATATACAGGGAGACGTTCGAAAGGTCCGCCTCGATGAATTCCTGCAAAAAGCGCAGGATGCGCGCATCAGAAAGGCGTTCGTAGTTGTCCAGCACGAACGCCAGCTTTTTGCCGCCCTGCGCCTGTGCCTCCGTGCACTGGCGGAACAGCTCAAAGGTGGCCGATGTGCTGGGAAAGCCTATATCGTGCAGCTTTTGGGCATATTCGGGCAGCTCGCGCGCCGCCGCCTGCACAAAAGCCTCCCAAAAGCCGGCCACCTCGCCGCCGTGGCCGGAGATGCGCACCCACACCAGCAAAAGCGGCGCCCGCTTGAAAAAATGCGCCGCCGACAGCGTTTTTCCGTAGCCTGGGGCGGCGATGACCAACACCAACGGGCTGGCCAGGCTCTCCTCAAAAAGCGCCTGCACCCGCGGGCGGTGCACATACCCGGTAATGCCGGGCAAATAGTTGCGTTCCATATCTTTCTGCCCCCATAAACAGGTGGTTGTTATTGACAGTATATAGAAAGTTAACAATCTTGCCCCTGCCCAAACGGGTACCCCCAAAGTGGAAAATTCCGCATAGAATAAGAGTGAAGCAAATGAATGCTTGTTTGTATGCCCATTGGGGAGGTGATGGGAATGCATAAAGCCGAAAACGACGCACAGGGGTTTTTACAGGCCTTGCCCGATGTTGAACAGCTGAAACGAGACCTGGAAGACCACTATTCCCGCGCAGACACGGCGGGGTTCCTATGCTACGACATCACGTCGCTGCGCAAGGTAAACCACGTGTATGGGCGCCGGGCAGGCGACGCCCTGCTGGCCGCGGCGGCCCGCTGGGTACAGGGTTTCTCGGGCGCGCACCTCTACCGCGTAGACGGCGATTCCTTTTGCCTGATGTTCCCCAACAGCAGCGCCGCAGGCATTCAGCACTATGCCCATGTGCTGGACGCGCGTTTTGAGGGCATGTGGCATTTGCAGGACGGTGACGTGCAGCACAATGTGTACGCGCAGGCCGCCGTGGCCGTGCTGTGCGCGCTGCCCCGCCCCAATTTTGACGAACTGCCCGATTTGTTCGAACGGGCGCTGGAGGTCTCGCGCCGGGACCGGCAAATCGCCATTTTCAGCGAAGCTTACGACCACATGATGCTGGAGCACATCCGGCTGCAGATGGAGCTGAAAACCTGTGTCTTTTCCGACATGCAAGGGTTTAGTGTGCATTACCAGCCGGTGGCAGACCCCATTTTGGGCACCTGGCGCGGACTGGAGGCCCTGTGCCGCTGGAGCGGGCCGACGATCGGCCCTGTGCCGCCCAGCCTGTTCATCCCGGAGATGGAAGAGATGGGGCTGATCCATCCGCTGGGCTACTGGGTGCTGGACACCGCGCTCGAGACCTGCAAGGCGCTTCAGCTGGACCGCATAGACAGCTTTTCCCTTTCGGTGAACACCTCGGCCATGCAGCTGACGAAGCCCACCTATGCCCGCACCGTGCTGGAGATACTGGCCAAGCACCGCTACCCCTGCGAAAAACTGGTGCTGGAGATCACGGAGAGCACACAGTTCACCTTCAACGAGACGGTTTTGGCTGCCATCGACATGCTGCGGCGGCAGGGCGTGAAGTTCGCCCTGGACGACTTTGGCACGGGGTATTCCGGATTTTCGAACCTGAAGAACCTGCCTGCGGACTATCTGAAGACCGACCAGGCCTTTATAGACAACATCGAAAACGATGGCTACCTGCAATATTTCTACTTTATCATGTCGGAGACGGTGCATGCCGGCGGCATGCAGCTGGTGGCAGAAGGCGTAGAGACCTGCGAGCAGCTGCGCAGCGTGGTGAAAAATGGCGCCGACCTGGTGCAGGGGTATTTGTTTGGCCACGCGATAGACCGGTTCACGCTGGAGAAGGAGATCGGGCATTTCTCACAGCCGCTGGCGTGGTTCAGCGGCTGGAGCAACGGCATGGCCGATTTCCAGCAGTGGCTGAGCAGCCAGGAGGCGTACAAGATCACCCCTGCCCTGTTCCGCTTGCAGAGCCGGTGTATCCAGACCATGCTGGATGCCAAGTGCCTGGAGGACGCGGTGAACCAGGTGCTGGAGACGGTGGGCACCCATTTCAGGCTGAGCCGCGTGTATGTGTTCCTGCGCGACGAGGGGCTTATCTTTGACAACCGGTACGAATGGTGTGCACGGGGCATCGAGCCCCAGATGCACCTGTTCCAAAAGGTGGACGGCGCACTGGACGGCTTTTATGAAGCGCTGTGCGAGAGCGAGATGCTGATAGCCACGAACGCGCAGCAGCTGCCGGGCAACCTGCACGAGCGTCTGGCAGCGGCCCGGCAGCCGGGGTCGGTGCAGTCCATGGCGGTGATGCCGATGAAGCGGCAGGGCGAAATAGTGGGCTTTGTGGGCTTTGACGACAACAACGAACGCGACTGGATGCCGGAAGAACTCATCATGCTTCACAACCTATGTTTATTGTGCCTGATTATCCTGGCAAAAGGTGAAAACAATTTGAAAACGTCGATGGAAGAAAAACCGTAAAGAGAGGTGCGTGCAATGAAAAACATTTCTGTTGGGAAAAAACTGTTGCTGGGCTTCGGCGCCGTGGTGGCGATGATCGCCGTGATACTGGCGCTCACGATTGTGACCTCGACGACCCGCAGCGCAGACTTGCAGCGCGTGAACCAGATGAGCGATCTTCAGCGGACGGCCAACACGATGCTGGACAACTTCAACCTGGCGCGTGTGGAGATACGTTCGCTGTTCACCTCCATTGACGCAGAGGAAGAGTATAACCTTGCCATGGAGTATCTGGCGGAGTGCGGGCAAAACCTGGACACGATGGAGACCATGGCAGCGGACCTGGACGGGTATCTGCTCGGAGACATCGAGGTGCTGCGCCAGCTGTTTGTGGAGGTGGAAAACGGCCTGAATGCGGTGAGCTCGAACGACCAGGGCGCAAACGTGGCCATCGACCGCATGCGGGAAAGCACCACCGTGATGTCGGAGAGCTCGACGGAGCTGTTCAACATTGTGGCAGGGCTTATTGTGGCGGGCGGCCAGGACGACCCGGTGTGGGCCGTGGAGCGCCTGGAAAACGCCCTGGTGCCCGTAGAGGTACTGGGCGAGGTGGTGGGCGGCGTGGTAGCCAACGCCAACGAGCTGATGGCCGCCCAGAACACAGCTGTGGTGGCGGGGCTGTACACCGGGCTGGACGAAGTGGCGCGGCAGGGTGCCGAGGTGGGTGAGGCGCTGACCACCGACGACGCGAAGGCGTCCTTTGAGCGCATGATGAACGCAGTGGAGGAATGCCGCACGGCCATTGGAGAGACCGAGGATATCCTGCTGGATTCGGAAGTGGCCATCGCCAGCGCGCGCGAGGTGTTTTTAAACCTGAATGACGTGGTGAATAACTATGTGGACACCGTGGCCACCGATGTGAACACCCTGAATGAGAGCACCATGGCCACCTCCCAGCAAACCACCTATATCCTGGTGGTCGTGGGCGGTGTGGCGGCCATTTTCTCCATCATCGTGGCGGTGATACTGGCCCGGATGATCACCCGGCCGCTGAACAAGATGAAGATGGTGGCCACCCAGGTCGGCTCCACCGGCAACCTTGTGTTCACCGACGAAGTGAAAGAGGACGTGCGCCGCGAAGGGCAGTCAAAAGACGAACTGGGGCAGTCCATCAAAGCCTTCACCGAGTTTGTGGACCGCGTGACCTATGTGGGCGAGTGCATGGAGCGCGTGGCCAACAAAGACCTGACCGTGGAGGTGGAACTGCTGAGCGACCAGGACACCATGGGCATCGCCCTGCAAGACATGCTTGCCAACCTGAACGGCATGTTCGCCGAGATCAACTCCATCTCCAGCCAGGTGGCCACCGCGGCCAATGAGATCGCCATGGGTGCGCAAAGTCTGGCCCAGGGCAGCACCGAGCAAGCCTCCACCGTGCAGCAGATAAGCGCCTCCATCAATGAGGTGAACGAGCAGATGGGCGTGAGCAACGAAACGGCACTGCAGGCGGCCCAGCAAAGTGACAACATGAGCCACATAGCCGAGGTGGGCAACGAAAAGATGAGCCAGATGACCGGCGCCATGCAGGAGATCAATGAGGCCAGCCAGTCCATCGGGCAGGTCATCAAGGTCATCGACGATATCGCCTTCCAAACCAATATCCTCGCGCTGAACGCCGCGGTGGAGGCCGCGCGCGCGGGCGAGCACGGCAAGGGCTTTGCCGTGGTGGCCGACGAAGTGCGCAACCTGGCCGGCAAGAGCGCCGACGCCGCCAAGGAGACCGCTGCGCTGATCTCCACCAACATCGAGAAAACAGAGATGGGCCTGACCTACACGCAGGAGACCGCAGAAAACCTCACGCAGATCATGCAGGGCATTGGCGAGACGCGGCAGTCCCTGCAAACGGTATCCTCGCAGAGTGAAAGCGCCAAGGCCGCCACCACACAGGTAACGCTGGCGGTGGACCAGGTGGCCCAGGTGGTGCAGCAGAACAGCGCCACCAGCGAAGAGAGCGCCGCCGCCAGCGAGGAGATGAGCAGCCAGGCCCAGGTGCTGCAGCAGCTCATTGCACAGTTCAAGCTGAAACAATCTGGCAAGCAGGCCATGGGGCTTCCCGCACGAAATGAAATGCCCCCTGTGGATGACGAGTCCATCTTCGAAGGCCAAAAGGGCGCGGACATCATTTTCTAGCAGCCGCCGGCGCGATGGGCCAGATAATACAGTGCTTGCACAGAGGAGGTGGCCAATGTGAACGAACAGATACCGACGACAGCCGGAGCTTGCGACCCGGAACTGGAAACACTGGTGCACAAGATGCTGCAAGAGCAGCTGGCACTGGGAGACAGCATTTCGTCCACTGCCCTATTCTTGCGGTTCGTGCTGGATATCGTGAACGAAAACCTGGGCACCATCCGCACGCAGCTGGAGACCATCCGGGATCTGGCGATCGATCTGGACGAGGTAGATCATGCATCGTGATCGATTGAGAGGAGGATTTTGGCTATGCGTGCTTCAGCGCATCCCGAAGGGCCGCCGGGCACAGCCGGCGAGGTGTGCAACACCGCGCTGCTACAGTACGAGATAAACCGGCTGAAAAGCAGGTTTATGCTCACGAAGCATCTGGGCAATGCCGACGAAAGCGACAACATCCTTTTGCAGCAGCGCATTGCACAGCTGGAGGCCGGCCTCCGGCTGGCTGGCAGACCTTAGATAAGCCGGGCATTCATCAGGCATTTGCCCACTTTCATTGCACAGCACCATGCCTGGCTTATGGGCTGGTGCAGCACACCGGCGGTGCCCCCTATGGGCACCGCCGGTTGTTTTGTTTTTATATTAAATGCCGCCCGCATTGACAGGTGTTTTTATTTGTGATAGACTTTCACTTGGTTAGGAATGGCTAACCAAGGTAGGGCGGGATTATACGTTCCGCACATTCGTCCATTTCTTTCGCGTTTTCGCCATTTTCAAGGCCTCACGAAAGAGGTGGAAAAATAAAGCCGAATGGTTAGTTATTGCTAACTATATGACAAAAATCGATGCCGGGCCAGCATCTTGCCCTGTATCGATGAAGACCATTGCAGCAAAGAGGAGGGTCATCGTGAAAAAAGAACGCAAGCCCAAAACCAGCATGGCGCGCCTGATGCAGCTGGCAGCCACCAAAAAGCCGCTGATGATCGGTTCCGTCATTTTGGCGTCACTGGCGTCCATTGCCAGCTTCATCCCCTACCTTGCCATCTATTTGGTGGTGCGCGAGATACTGACCGCGTGGCCAAACGTTGCCGCCCTGGACACGGCGATGCTGTTCCGCTACGGCTGGGCGGCCTTTGGCGGCGTGGTGCTGAACATCCTTTTGTACTTTGGCGCGCTGGTGTGTTCGCACCTGGCGGCATTCGGCACCCTGTACGAGCTGAAGGTGAACTTCGCCACCCACCTGGCCAAGGTGCCGCTGGGCTTCCATGTCGTCATCGGCAGCGGCAAGCTGCGCAAAATCATGGACGAGAACATCGAGAAGGTGGAGGAGTTCATCGCACACCAGCTGCCCGACATCGTGGCGGCCTTTGTGGCGCCCGTGGTGATGGTGGTGATATTGATAGGCGTGGACTGGCGCTTTGGTCTGGCTGCCTTATTGGGTGTGGCGGTCGCCTTTGTGATGTACATGGCCCTGTATGGCAACACGGGCGCGCAGGGCATGATGCGGATGTACCAGGAGAAAATGGAGGAGATGAACAACGCCTCGGTGGAGTATATCCGGGGCATTTCGGTGGTGAAGGCGTTCCGGCAGACCGTGTACTCCTTCCGCCGGCTGCACGACACCATCAAGGAATACACAAAGATCACGCTGCAATATACTTTCAGCTGGGAGAATTCCTTCTCGCTATTCTCCACCCTCATCAACAACATCTACCTGTTTGTGCTGCCGGTGGGCATTTGGGTGGGCATGAACACCGCCGACTATACCGGCTTTGCCGGCAAGCTCATCTTCTATTTCATCTTTGTACCGGCCATCGCGGGCATTTTGATGAAGGTGATGTATGTGAATTCCAACAGCATGCGCATCATCAACGGCGTGGAGGCCATGGATGCCCTGCTGGCCGAGCCCGAGCTGCCACAGCCGGCAATCTCTGCCATGCCGGATGGCTACACCGTCGAGTTCCAGAACGTGTCCTTCTCGTATGACAAAGACGGCGAGACAGAGGCCTTGAGCGGGGTGTCCTTCACCGCACAGCAGGGCGAGGTGACGGCCATCGTGGGGCCTTCCGGCGGCGGCAAAAGCACCATTGCCCACCTGATCCCCCGCTTTTTCGACGTGAACGACGGCACCATATTGCTGGGCGGCAAGGACGTGCGCCAGATGCGCTCGGCCGATTTGATGGACCAGGTGAGCTTCGTCTTCCAGGACGTGTTCCTCTTTAAACAGAGCATACGGGAGAACATCATGATGGGCAACAAAAACGCCACCGATGAACAGGTGGTTGCGGCCGCCAAGGCGGCCCAGTGCCACGACTTTGTGATGAAGCTGCCAAACGGCTACGACACGGTGATCGGCACGAAAGGCGTGCACCTTTCCGGCGGTGAAAAACAGCGGCTGGCCATTGCGCGGGCCATCGTGAAAGACGCTGCGGTGATCGTGCTGGACGAGGCCACGGCCTTTGCCGACCCGGAGAACGAGCACTTGATCCAAAAGGCTTTCGAGCAGCTGATGCGCGGCAAAACGGTGATCATCATCGCGCACCGGCTGTCCACCGTGCGCAGCGCCAACAAGATCGTGGTGCTGGACGCTGGGCAGGTGGTGGAGCAAGGCACCCACGACGCCCTGCTGGAAAAAGGCGGCAAGTATGCCGCCATGTGGAAAACCTACAACGAGACCGCCAGCTGGACCATGCAGCGCAAGAGCCACCCCGCGCAAGCGGGTGCACAACGAAAGGGGGCTGGCATAGGTGCCTGAGAAGAAAAAAATGCCGAAGCTGCAGAATGCACTGATGCTGAGCGACAAAGGCTACCGGGACCTGAAAGGGGCCGTCGCCGCCTGCACGCTGACCAACTTTGCCATGATGCTGCCCGCCGTGGTGATGATCCAGGTGATCATGGAACTGGTGAAGCCCTTCACGGGCGGCGCCATCTCGTGGAACAAGATGTGGCTGCTGTTTGGCGCGGGCATCGTGGGGGCCGTGGTGGTGTTCCTGTGCAGCAAGTTCGACTACAAAAAAACCTATGTGGTGTCTTACCTGGAAAGCGAAAAAGTGCGCACCGCACTGGCCGAGCACATCCGGCGGCTGCCCATGAGCGTGTTCAACTCGAAGGACCTCTCGGAGCTGACCACCAACATGATGGGCGACGTGAGCACCACCGAACACGTGCTCAGCCACCTGTATCCGCAGCTGTTTGCCAACGCCATCTCCATCACCGTCATCTGCATTGCGCTGGCCTTTTTCGACTGGCGCATGGCGCTGGCCATCTTCATCTCGGTGCCGGTGGCCTTTCTCATCATCGTGGCCAGCCGGGGCATCCAGCAGCGGCTGGGCAAAAAGCACGCCGCCGCAAAGCTGGCCGCATCAGAGCAAGTGCAGGAGTATATCGAAGGGCTGAAGGTGATAAAGGCCTGCAACCTGGACGGCGAAAAGTTCAGCGCGTTGGAGAACGCCCTGCGCACCATGCGGGATCTGGCCATCAAATTCGAGTTTGGCACCGGCGTATTTGTAACCGGCGCCCAGGTGGTGCTGCAGGCCGGCGTGGGCCTCACCGTGTTTGTGGGCGTCAGCCTTTTGGCCGGCGGGCAGATCGGCCTGATCCCCATGCTGATGTGCCTGCTCATCGTCACCCGCATCTACAGGCCCATCCAAACCGAGCTGACCTTGCTGCCGGAGCTGCTATACCATCAGATCGCCATCAAGCGCATGCGTACCCTGATGGACTACGAGCCGATGACGGGCGCCGAGACCCCGCTGGAGCAATTCGATATCGATTTCGACGCCGTGCATTTCCACTACAACGCCGGCGGCGAAGAGACCATCAAAGACGTGAGCACGGCCATTCCCGCCGACGCCATCACGGCGCTGGTGGGCCCTTCGGGCAGCGGCAAAAGCACGCTTTCCCGCCTGATGGCCCGCTTCTGGGACGTGGACAAGGGGGCCATCACCATAGGCGGCACCGAGGTGAAAAGCCTGGACCCCGAGCACCTGATGGGCTATATCTCCTTCGTTTTCCAGGACGTCGTGCTGTTCAACGACACCATCTACAACAACATCCGCATTGGCAACATGGACGCCACCGACGAAGCGGTGCGGGCCGCGGCAAAGGCGGCCTGTTGCGACGAGTTTGTGGACAAATTGCCCGACGGCTACGGCACCCTGCTGGGCGAAAACGGCAGCACGCTGTCCGGCGGCGAGCGCCAGCGCCTGTCCATTGCACGGGCGCTGCTGAAGGACGCGCCCATCGTGCTGCTGGACGAGGCCACCGCCTCGCTGGACCCGGAGAGCGAGGCCTCCATCCAGCAGGCCATCGGCGCACTGATAGAGGGCAAGACCGTGATCGTGATCGCCCATCGGCTGCGCACCATCGCCAACGCCGACAAGATCATCGTGCTGGAGAACGGCCAGCTGGCCGAAGAGGGCGTGCACGAGGAACTGCTGGCGCAGAACGGGCTGTACAGCCGCCTGTTCCACATCCAGCAGCAAAGCCTTGGGTGGAGCGTCTGAGGCGCCGTGTAGCCGAGATCTATGTAATAATACATCCTGCCGCAAGCTTTTCCCTGCCGCTGCGGCCATTGATCATCCCGCTACCCCGAACTGGCCCCCTTAAGGGGCCGGTTCGGGGTTTTCCCACCGGCTTTTCCGGCGTCTCGGCGCTCATGCCTGAAGTCTCCAGTGACAGCACTTGGCAAAATTCTATTTTTGTATTGTCATTTTTTGCGCATATATGTTATAATGGTGTAGTATTTGGGTGGATTGCAGGCGGCAACCACCCTGTTCTGTGTGTCTGGTGGATTTTTTTCGGGTTGGCAAGCGAGTGAACGTTCATGAAACAATGCGAAAGAGAGGCCTCACGTGAAGCGTTTAGTAAGCATTGTGGTGATGGGGTGCCTGCTGTTCGTGGCCGCGTTTGGCAGTGGCTGCTCCACTGCCGGCCCCAATGAAGATGCGGGTGATATCCAGGTGGTGTTCATTCCAAAGGTGACGGAGAACGCCTTTTTTGAGGCCGCCAACAACGGTGCACAGGCCTACGCCGAGCGGAATGGTTTTGCCGTGCTCTACAGCGGCAACCCCGAGGCCGAGGTGGCAAACCAGGTCGAGATCATCCGCAAGGCCGTGGAGGACAAGGCAAGCGCCATCTGCATCTCCTCGCTGGATGCCACCGCGCTGGATGATGAGCTGAAGGCGGCGATGGCAGCGGGCATCAAAGTGGTCACCTGGGACTCGGATGTGTCGGGCGACGCCCGCAGCCTGATGGTGTCGCAAGGCACGCCGGAGCAGCTGGGGCAAATGCTGGTGGAGATGGGCGTGAAAAGCCTGATCGCCCGCGGCAAGGACCCTTCAAAGGACGCCATCCGCTATGCCTGGCACTACTCCCAGGCCGAAGTGGCCGACCAAAACTCTTGGTATGCGGCCGGCGAAGAATATATCCAAAGCCTGTTCCCCAACTGGGTGAATGTGGCGCCAAACAACTACTACAGCCAGCAGAACCCGGAGCTGGCCCTTGAGGTGGGCGCCCAGATACTGGCCGAGCACCCCGACATCGATCTGATCATCTGCAACGACTCCACTGCGCTTCCCGGCCAGGCCCAGGCGCTGCAAGACGCAGGCCTTGGCGCCGAAGACATCACCGTGACGGGGTTCTCCTCGCCCAATGCCATCCGCGACTACTGCAAGGCCGGCGTGATCGCCCGCTGGGGCCTGTGGGACTGCCAGGTGCAGGGCGCACTGGGCTGCTATCTGGCCTATTACCTGGCACAGGGCAACCCGGTGAAAGTGGGCGAGCGCGTGGACGTGCCCGAGATCGGGCTGATTGAAGTGATGCCCAACACCGTGCTGGACCCAGACGCGTACACCGCGTCCAACTCCGGCGTGGTGCTGCTGCCCTCGCGCACAGAGTTCACGGCCGACAACGTGGACAACTACGATTTCTAGCCCCGCTTCCCTGCCCTATCGCCCAGCCCTTCCGCGAGGCCGACCGCCCCGCAAAAAGCCGAAAGGATGCCTGCTATGCCGACCAAATCATCCAGCCTCCGGCGCGTTTTTGCGTCGCTGTGCATTCTGCTGTGCCTTTCCGCGCTGCTGCTGACGGGCTGCGACAAGGCGGCTTCAGAATGGCAAGATGGCTACTACACCGCCGAGACGACGGATTTTGACCAGTATGGCTGGAAAGAATACCTGATCATCTGCGTGAGCGGCGGCAAGATCGTGAGTGTGGACTACAACGCAAAAAATGCCAGCGGGCTGATAAAATCCTGGGACATGGAATACATGCGCGAGATGTACGCCTCGGACGGCACCTATCCCAACGAATACACCCGGGTCTATGCAGAGACGCTGCTGACCCGCCAGGACCCCGACCGCGTGGACATGGTGGCCGGCGCCACACACTCCCATAAAACCTTCCAGCTGCTGGCCAAAGCCGCCATCGAGCTGGCAACCACCGGCAACAAAGACATCGCCTATGTGCCGCTTCCGGAATACGACTGACCGCCACCCACACATCGAAGGAACGGGTTAGATGAAAAAGGGCATCGCAAGGAAGATCCTTCTCGGCACGTTGTTGGTGGTCGTCGGTATGGCCGCCGGCCTTGTGATGGTCATGATCCTGTTCATGAATTCACTGACCGACAACATATTGCTGGACATCCTGCAGCCCACAGCCAAAACGGCGGCCCAAAGCGTGGAGGCCAACCTGCACGTGCTGGCCGACCGTTTCTTTTTGATACGGGAAAACGAAGTGTTTGTCGAGGACAGCTCTCTGGCGGAGCGGCAAGCCATTTTGGCCCAGGTGGAGAGCGGCATCGAGTTTGTGTGGCTGGGCCTGTACAGCGAAGGCGGCCAGCTGCTCACCGGCAGCGACGCCTGCCCGTTCAGCATCGCGGGCCGCCCGTTGTTCCGCCTGATGAAAAGCACCGACAACCTCGCCATCGAGGACACCACCGTGGGCAACAGCGGCTTGGAGATATTGATGGGCGCCCCCATCGACATGGCCGACGGGACGGTGTCCTATCTGGCGGGCAGTTATCAGTATGACGTGCTGGGCGATGTGCTGGGCAACATCAACATCGGCACGTCCGGCACCGCCTTCATCATCAACGAAGACGGCAAACTGATCGCCCATAAAAACCTGGGCAAGGTGTTTGGGCAAGAGCCTGTGCTGCAAACGCTGGGCGACAGCGACGAGGCGCTGGAGAGCTTTGCCCTGATGAAACAAGGGCAGACGGGCTCGGCCTTTTTGGACGGGCCGGACGGGGCCATGTATATCAGCTATTCTCCCATCCACGGCACCATGTGGTCGCTGGGCATCTTGGCCCCGCGGGCCGACTTTATGGCGCCGCTGCAACAGGCCATCTCGGTCAGCCTCTTCATCGCGCTGGCCTTCCTCGCCGCCTTTGCGGTGCTGCTTGTGGTGATGGTGCGGCGGATACTGACAAAACCCATGCAGGTCATCTCGGAGAATGCGCGTGCCCTGTCGGCCGGCAACTTCGATGTGGACCTGCCTGCGGCCTATACCACCCGTGACGATGAGATCGGGCAGTTGAGCGCCACCTTCACTCAAATGGCAGACACCGTACACCGCATGATCGGCGCCATCGACGCCCTGACCGTCTCCACCAAGGCGGGTTATCTGGACGCGCGCATCGACGCCAGCGCGCATCAGGGCGACTATGCCAACATCATCCTGGGCATCAACGGCACCATGGACGTGATCTGCACACATCTGGACACCCTGCCCAACGCCTTTGCGCTGCTGGACGGCAAGCAGCGGCCCATCTACATGAACCAGGCCATGCAGGACCTCACGTTCCACCTGCCCGGAAAGCCGCAAAACGAGCTATACGGGCTGCTGCTGCGCTCGGTGGACAACGTGGCCGACAGTGAGAAGATCGCGGACCTGTTCACCGACATGGGCGATGCGGACCTGTTCACCTGCAACCTGACGATCCCCTGCAATACCGGCGCAGCCCGCAGCTACGCCCTGACCATGCGGCGCAAGCCGGAGGCCACGTTGCCCGGCGGGCAATGTGTGCTGCTCATCCTCAGTGACATCACCCAGCTGAGCCAGGCAAAGCAGGATGCCGAGCAGGCCAACCTTGCCAAGAGCTCTTTCCTTGCCAACATGAGCCACGAGATGCGCACCCCGATGAATGCCATCATCGGCATGACGCATATTGCAAAGACAAGCGCCGATATCGAGCGCAAAGACTATTGCCTGGAAAAAATCAATGACGCGTCCACCCACCTGTTGGGTGTTATCAACGATATTTTGGATATGTCCAAAATAGAGGCAAACAAATTCGAGCTCGCCTGCGTCCGCTTCGATTTTGAAAAGCTGTTACAGCGGGTGGCCAACGTGATCAACTTCCGGGTGGAAGAAAGCCACCAGACCTTCACCGTGCACATCGACCGGCGCATCCCCACCATGCTGGAAGGTGACGACCAGCACCTGTCACAGGTGATCACCAACCTGTTGTCCAACGCCGTGAAGTTCACCCCGGAACGCGGGCATGTCCGTCTGGATGCGATACTGGAGGCCGAGGAGGACGACTGGTGCACCCTTTGCATTTCGGTGTCCGACACCGGCATCGGCATTCCACAAGAGCAACAGGCGCGGCTGTTCCGCTCCTTTGAACAGGCAGACACCAGCACCGCCAGAAAATATGGCGGTACGGGGCTGGGTTTGGCCATTTCAAAGCACATCGTGAACCTGATGGGCGGCGACATCTGGGTCACATCCGAGCCCGGGGCCGGCTCCACTTTCAGCTTCACCACCCGGCTGCGCCGCGCACCCCAGGGCGAAGAAACCCATGCCGCCCTGCGCATTTCACACAGCGACATCCGCATATTGGCGGTGGATGACGCCCCGGAGATATTGGATTACTTTACAGAGGTGACCGCACCCATGGGTGTGCGCTGCGACACGGCTTCCAGCGGCGAAGAGGCCCTGGGCCTGCTGGACAAAAACGGCACATACGACCTCTATTTCATCGACTGGAAGCTGCCCGGCATAGACGGCGTGGAGCTGGCCCGGCGCGTATCATCTCTTGCCACCGAAAACGCCGTCATCATCATGATCTCCGGCGTGGAGTGGGGCGATATTGCCGAAGAGGCCAAGGCGGCGGGTGTGCACCACTTTATTTCAAAGCCGCTCTTCCCCTCCCACATCGCCAACTACATCAACGAAGTGGTGGGTGTGCAAGCACCACCCCTCGAAGCCGCCGCTTCCGACAAGCTCCCCCAGAATTTCGAGGGGCACCGGATACTTTTGGCGGAGGATGTGGAGATCAACCGGGAGATCGTGATCGCCCTGCTGGAACCGACCGGGCTGATTATAGACTGTGCCGAAAATGGGCAGGAGGCGGTGGACATGTTCCGCCAAAGCCCCAACGCCTACGACATGATTTTTATGGACGTGCAAATGCCCGAGATGGACGGAT
>JBFXKS010000006.1:0-16964 GCA_050173515.1 Oscillospiraceae bacterium
TGTTTGGGGGAACGTCCTGTTCGATGGTGGCAAACGCCGCCTTTGGAGCAGTCTTTTAAATAGGGAAGTAGAATGCCGAGATTAATTTTGGAAGTGTTCTTCTAGTTTCACAGAAAGGAATGGCCTATGAAACTGACACTGGATTACACGAACATCAAAGACATTCAGTTTGGTGACAAAACCAAGATCGAAAAGGGTGTCTTGACCATCAACCAGCGAGAGTTGAAAGACCGGATCTTGAAAGATCCTTTCATCAAAGACGTGAAGTTCGACATCGCAAAGCCCGGCGAAAGCGTTCGCATCATCAACATCGTGGACGCGATAGAACCGCGCGCCAAAGTGGCCGGCAACGACTGGGCGGGCGTTCTGTCCGACTTTACCGTGACGCCGGGCGAGGGTACCACCCGCTGCCTGAAAGGCATGAGCATCCTCATCATCGAGGACAACCACTTCTGGAGGGGCGGGCGTATCGCCAACCTGGACATGACCGGCCCCATCGCAAAGATGTCCCCCTATGCCAAGCTGCAAAACTTCACCATCCACTGCATCAAGGCCGACAATGACAAGATCGACCAGTGGGACTTTGCCGCCAGCGTGCGCAAAGCCTGCTACGGCGCCGGCGTGTACCTGGCCCAGGCCGCTTTTGACCTGAAGCCCGACGACAGCGAGGTGCTGGACAACGAGACCATCACCCCCGGCCTGCCCAACGTGGGTTACTACCAGCAGGTGTACGCGGCACAGTATCAGTACGAGAACGTGCCCGAGCCCATCTACTACGGCTTCCCGGTGCCGGACTCCTTCCCGCTGGTCATCCAGCCCAGCGAAGTGATGGACGGCGCCATTGCCTGGGGCCATGCCTACCACGATGCCGAGACCTATGCCCAGCAGAACCACGCCATCATCATGGGGCTGTTCCGCCGGCACGGCAAAGAGCTGAACTTCACCGGCTACATGTTTGGCACCACCAACACCGACGACGCGCGCCGGGGCCTGGCTGCCATGATGATCGCCAACACGATGAAGAACGTCTTCCACTGCGACGGCGTGCTGCTGACCAAGACCTTTGGCGGCGCCTCCCACGTGTGCGAAGGCGCGGCCGCCTCCGAGTGCGAGAAGCGCGGCATCGCCACCGTGCCGATGATCCAGGCGCTGAACGTGAACACCACGCTGAGCAACGAGATGCTGGTGGACGACAGGAACCTGAAATCCATCGTTCAGTCCGGCAGCTATTTTGAAGAGTTTGAAGCGCCGGCCATGGACAAGATCATTGGTGGGGACAAAGACTCTGCATTCCTTTCCACCGAGATGAGCAAACGGCGCCAGAAGGCTGGCGACCCGGTGGTGAGCAACAGTACGTTCAACATTTTGGGTTGCCTCAGCCAAATCGGCAACGCCTATGCCCGTGCCATGGACTTCTAGTCCTGTATCATTTGAGAAAGGAGCGCAAAACAAGTGGATAAAAAACGTGTTGTATGTTATATGAACCAGTTTTTTGGCCAGATCGGCGGCGAGGACCAGGCCGGCGTGGGCTTTTCTGTTTCCGAGACCCCCATTGGCCCCGGCGTGGCCGTGAACGCGCAGCTGGGTGATTGGGGCGAAGTGGTCGCCTGCATCGTATGCGGCGACAACTACATGGCCGACGATCCCGAAAAGGCCGTGCCGGAAGGGTTGGCCCTGATCGAGAAGTACAAACCCGACCTGTTCATCGCGGGCCCGGCCTTCAACGCCGGCCGCTATGGCCTGAACTGTGGCCGCATGTGCGAGGCAGTGGGCGAGAAACTGAACATTCCCACCGTGACCGGCATGTACGAGGAGAACCCGGGCGCCGAGCTGTACCGCACCAAGACCTACGTCATCAAAACGGCTATTTCGGCGGGCGACATGCGCAATGCCGTGCCGAAGATGGTGGCCCTGGGCAAACGCCTGGTGGCAGGTGAGCGTGTGGGCCCGGCCAAGATCGACGGCTACATGAAACGCGACCAGCTGCGCAACCACTTCGAGGAAGAGGTTGCCGGCGAGCGCGGCATCAAGATGCTGCTGGCCCGCCTGAAGGGCGAAGAATATGAGAGCGAGGCGGAGTTCCCCGATTTCGACACCAACTACCCGGCGCCCGATCCCATTGTGGACCTGTCGAAGGCGACCGTGGCTGTGGTGACCGACGCCGGCGTGGTGCCGAAGGGCAACCCCGATGGCATCCGCGACCACAACAGCACCACCTGGGGCGAGTACACCATCAGCACCATGTTTGATGGTCCCATCGAGCCCCGCCACTCCGGCTATGACGCAACCTACGCGCTGGAGGACCTGAACCGCATCTACCCGATAGACGTGCTGAAAGAGCTGGAAGAAAAAGGCGTCATCGGCAAGGTGTACGACGGCATCTTCGTCTCCAGCGGCAACTGCGCCGCCATCGAAGACGCGCGCCGCATCGGCAAAGAGATCGCCGCCCGCTTTAAAGAGCAGGGCATCGACGCCGCGATCCTCACCTCCACGTGAGGCACCAGTACTCGTTGCGGTGCAACGATCAACAGCCAGCTGGAAAGAGCCGGCATCCCCGTGGTGCAGATCGCTTCCGTTACCGACGCCGCCATGTTGGTGGGCGTTACCCGCCTGATTCGTGGCTACCGCCTGGTTTGCCCGGCCAGCGATTATTCGCTGGGTGGTGGCGAGGCCGAGAAGGAAAGCCGCCGCCGCTTTGTGAACAAGGCGATGGACATGCTGAAAAAGCCGGGTGAGAAGAACCACTTCGAAACGGTGAACACAGGCGAAACAAGCTAGAGCAAGACCGCTTTATTTCATCCATACACCGGAGGGAGGTGAAAATAATGGGTGTTTTGACAAATAAGAAGGTTATTTGCATCGGTGACCGTGATGGCATTCCGGGTCCCACCATCGAAGAGTGTGTGGTGGCGGCCGGCGGCGAACCAGTGTTCTCCGCCACTGAATGCTTCGTCTGAACCGCGGCAGGTGCAATGGACTTGGAGAACCAGAAAAGGGTTAAGGATTTTGCTGAAAAGTACGGTCCGGAAAATGTTGTCGTCGTATTGGGCGCTTCTGAGAGCGAAGCCGCTGGCTTGGCCGCCGAAACCGTTTCTGCAGGTGATCCGACCTACGCAGGTCCATTGGCAGGAGTCTCGTTGGGACTCGCCGTTTATCATGTGTGCGAAGACGAAGTCAAGAACGATGTGCCGGCTGACTTGTACGAAGAGAAAGTTGGCATGATGGAAATGGTCCTTAATATGGACGAGATTGCGTCTGAGATGCAAAGTATGCGTTCGCAGTACAGCAAGTACTAAAGACAGGCGGCGGCGCGGCATGCTTTTCATGTCGCGCCGCCATTTTTTCCACACACCCCCAAAATCCGTTCACCACTTCGGGCGGGTTGCCGTGTGCTTTGGCCCGCCAGCGAAGTTTTGATAGAAGTGTTATCAGCTGTTAATTGTATAAAAGCAATAACCGAATCGGAGGAAGCAAGCTTATGAACAGTGTACTCAAAGGCGCAGGATACGCATTGATGTTTACCCCGGATATGGTGCT
This sequence comes from Oscillospiraceae bacterium, assembly GCA_050173515.1. Taxonomy (GTDB): domain Bacteria; phylum Bacillota; class Clostridia; order Oscillospirales; family Ruminococcaceae; genus JAAYCI01. The sequence continues at coordinate 3,538 of JBFXKS010000006.1, forward strand.
TCACAATGGGACCACCCAGACCACCGAGATGGTGGTGAACCCAGACTCGGACTACCTGAAAGAGCTGCCTTCCCACCTGCGCAGCTATGAAGATGCCATGGCCTACCCGCCCAACCAGACCTATATCGGCAATATGCGCCCGGAAGAGCTGGCCAAAACGCCGGAGCCCTGGTATGAGTTCAAGGGTGGCAAGCCCGACCGCTACGGCCCCTTCGGCGAGATCATGCCGCAGGACGAGTTTATTTTACTGGTGCAGATTTGCGACGTGTTCGATTTGGTGCTGCTGGAAGAGGGCTTTGCCGCCGCCACCAAAGAGCGCTTTGCCGCCGACCCGGTGATGACCGAGGAGCTGGTGGCCATGGTGAAACCCGGTGTGGCCCAAGGTGAGATCGAGCGCCTTATCAAAGAAGAGCACGCCGAGGCCTTATACCACGACAAAAAGGTCGTTGGCTGCGTGAAGCGCGCCCACGACGTGGATACCAACCTGACCGCCCACGTGATGTTTGAGAACCTGGTGTCGAAGGCGGGCAGCGTGCTGTCCCTGCTGCACCTGGTGCGCAGCACCGGCATCGACCCGGCCGAGGTGGAGTATGTGATCGACGCGAGCGAAGAGGCCTGCGGCGACATGAACCAGCGCGGCGGCGGCAACTTTGCCAAGGCGGCGGCCGAGATGGCCGGCTTTGTGAACGCCACCGGCGAAGACGTGCGCAGCTTCTGCGCGGGCCCGGCCCACGCGCTGGTCACTGCGGCGTCGCTGGTGTCGGCGGGCGTGTACAAGAACGTGGTGGTCACCGCCGGCGGCGCCACCGCAAAGCTGGGCATGAACGGCAAGGACCATGTGAAGAAAGGCATGCCCATTCTGGAAGACGTGCTGGGCGGCTTTGCCGTGCTGCTGGGTGAGAACGACGGCACCAGCCCCGAGATCGACCTGGGCTGTGTGGGCCGCCACACCATCGGCACGGGCTCCTCGCCGCAGGCGGTCATCACCGCGCTGGTGGACGAGCCGCTGAAGCGCAATGGGCTGAAGATCACCGACATCGACAAGTACAGCCCCGAGATGCAGAACCCCGAAGTGACCAAGCCTGCCGGCGCGGGCGACGTGCCGCTGGCCAACTACAAGATGATCGGCGCACTGGCCGTGAAAGAGGGCCAAATCGAGCGCGCAGACCTTGCCACCTTCCCCGAGAAGCACGGCTTCATGGGCTGGGCGCCCACACAGGGCCACATCCCGTCCGGCGTGCCGTACATGGGCTTCTGCCGGCAGGACATCCTGGAGGGCCGCGTGAAACGCGCCATGATCATCGGCAAGGGCAGCTTGTTCCTGGGCCGCATGACCAACCAGTTCGACGGCGTCTCCTTCGTGGTGCGCGCCAACAGCGGCGAGACGGCCAGTGACGGCGGCGTCTCCGAGGCGGCCGTGCGCGAGATGATCGCCGAGGCGATGAAGGGTTTTGCGAAGTCCCTGCTTGCAGAGGAGGAATAAGCGAATGGCTAATGCGATAGAACGTGTTGTTGCCAATACCTTTTTAGAGCTGTCGGAGGCGCTGACCACCGGCAAGATGGGCAGCCGGCCCAAGATCGCCGTTTCCGGCATGAGCAGTGAACACGGCGAAGACGTGATCATGGCCGGGGCCATCGAGGCCCAGGCCGGCGATGTGGACGTCGTCTACATCGGCAAAAAGCAGTCCGACAAAGTGCGCTGCGTGCTGGCCGACAGCGAGGACGACGCCGCGGCCAAGATGGAGGCGATGCTGGACTCGGGCGAGGTGGACGGCGCCGTCACCATGCACTATCCGTTCCCCATCGGCGTGTCCACGGTGGGCCGCGTGCAGGCCCCGGCCAATGGCCGGCCCATGTACCTGGCCACCACCACGGGCACCTCGGCCACCGACCGCGTGGAGGGCATGATCAAGAATGCCATCTACGGCATCATCGCGGCCAAGGCCTGCGGCATGGAGAACCCCACGGTGGGCATCGCCAACCTGGACGGCTCCCGCCAGGTGGAGAACGAGCTGAAGAAACTGGCCGCCAACGGCTACCCCATTACCTTTGCCGAGTCCATCCGGGCAGACGGCGGCTGTGTGCTGCGCGGCAACGACATTCTCACCGGCGCCGCCGACATCATCGTCACCGATACCCTCACCGGCAACATCCTCATCAAGATGCTGTCCGCCTTCACCACCGGCGGCAGCTACGAGTCGCTGGGCTGGGGCTACGGCCCGGGCATTGGCGAAGGGTACGACCGCCTGGTGCTCATCATCTCGCGTGCGTCGGGCGCGGCGGTCATCTCGGGCGCTTTGGCCTATGCGGGCCAGCTGGTGCGCGGCGACTGGAAAGCGGTGGCCAAGAACGAGTTTGCCATGGCCGACAAGGCCGGGCTGAAAAAACAGCTGGAGGCGCGCAAAGCCGCGGCCAGCGCGGGCGCCGCCGCCAAAGAAGAGGTGAAGGCGCCGCCGAAGGAAGTGGTGACCGGCGAGATCGCCGGCATCGACGTGATGGACATCGACGACGCGGTGCAGGCGCTGTGGAAGGCCGGCATCTACGCCGAGGGCGGCATGGGCTGCACCGGCCCGATGGTGCTGGTGGCAGAGGCCAAGGAAGAACAGGCCGCCGAAGAACTGAAAAAGGCCGGGTATATCTCCGGCTAACAGTGCCGGGGCGCCCCCGGGTGCCCCGGCCATTTTGCCATGGGAGGCAACAGGCATGCAAACAGCCCAGCAGAAGTTACTCAGTTCCATCCCAAAAGTTGATGTTGTTTGCGCAGCCCCTTGTTTCGAGGGGCTGGCTTGTTCTGCCCTGGCAGATGCGGTGCGCGAGGTGCTGGACGAGCTGCGCAGCGGCATCCTTTCGGGCGCGGTGACAGAGGCGTGGCCGCTAGACAAGGTGTGCCAGGCCGTGCAGCTGCGCTATGAGCAGAACGCCCGCATGAACCTGCGCCCGGTCATCAACGGCACAGGGGTGGTGCTGCACACGAACCTCGGCAGGGCCTGCCTGTCGGCGCGCGCCGTAGAGGCGGTGTGTTCGGTGGCGGCGTCCTATTCCACGCTGGAGTACGACCCGACGGCGGGCCGGCGCGGCAGCCGGCACGACCATGTGGAGGGGCTTTTGCGCCGGCTTTGCGGCACCGAGGCCGCCATGGTGGTGAACAACAACGCCGCGGCGGTGCTGCTGATGCTGACGGCATTGGCCCATGGCCGGGAGGTGGTCATCTCCCGGGGCGAACTGGTGGAGATCGGCGGGTCCTTTCGTGTGCCCGACGTGATGCACCAGAGCGGCGCGGTGCTGCGCGAGGTGGGCACCACCAACAAGACCCACCCCAGCGACTACGAGCAGGCCATCGGCCCAGAGACGGCCGCCCTGCTGAAAGTACACACCAGCAACTACCGCATCGTGGGCTTTGTGCAGGAGGTGGAGCTGCCTCAGCTGGTTGAAGTGGGCAGGAAGCACGGCCTGCCGGTGTTCCACGATTTGGGCAGCGGGCTGTTGTATCCGCCGCTGCAGCTGGGCGTGAACGGTGAGCCGCCGGTGGCCGACAGTGTAAAAGCGGGCGCCGACCTCATCACTTTTTCCGGAGACAAATTGCTGGGCGGGCCACAGGCGGGCATCATCGTGGGCCGCGCAGAGTGGATAGAGAAACTGAAGAAGCACCCCTTGGCCCGCGCGCTGCGCATCGACAAGCTGACCCTGGCGGCGCTGGAGGCCACCCTGCGTGCTTACCTCGACCCCGAGGCAGCCAGGGTGGAGATCCCGGTGCTGGCCATGATCAATGCGAGCGAGCAGGCGCTGCAAGAGAAGGCCCAGCGCCTGCTGGCGGCGGTGGGCAGCCTTGAGGGCTGCGCGGTGGAGGTGGTGCCCACCTGCGGGCAGGTGGGCGGCGGCTCGGTGCCCACGGTAGAGCTGCCCTCCTATGCGCTGGCGTTCATGCCACAAAGCATGTCGGTGGACGAGCTGGACCGCCAGATGTACCAGGGCGACATATCTATTGTGGGGCGCATTTATAGGGACCGCTACTTGCTGGACGTGCGCACCATTTTTGAAGCGGAGTTCGAAATGGTGGCCGGCGCGCTGCGCTGCCTGTTTGCCTGATACCGGGTTTTTGGGGTTTCATTGCGTTCTGTTCGAAAATATGCAGCGGACGTGAGCCGGCCGAAAGGGGCGGGCGCCGGGATGCACGCGCTGTTTATGGGAGGCGCCACGTCTGTTTTTGGGGCTGCGCGCCGGGTTCCTATTGTGGGAGATGGAGAGATGAAAAACGTAATAATAGGAACTGCCGGGCATGTCGACCACGGGAAGACATTGCTGATCAAAGCCCTGACGGGGACAGACACCGACCGCCTGAGAGAAGAGAAGCGGCGTGGCATCACCATCGAGCTGGGCTTTGCCTACATCGACTTTAAAGACGGGGTGCGCGCCGGCATCATCGATGTGCCGGGGCACGAGCGTTTTATCAAGAATATGCTGGCCGGTGCCGGCGGCATCGACCTGGCCATGCTGGTCATCGCGGCCGACGAGGGCGTGATGCCGCAGACCATCGAGCACCTGGGCATTTTGTCGCTGCTGGGCATCACCGAGGGCATGGTGGTGGTGACCAAGGTGGACAAGGTGGACGCCGACTGGCTGGAGATGATCCGCGACGAGATATGCGAGGTGCTGAAGGGCACCTTTTTGGAGGGCAAGCCGGTGGTAGAGGTGTCTGCCTACACCGGCAAAGGCCTGGAAGAGCTGAAGGACCTGCTGTACGAATCGGTGTGCATGGCAGACAAAAAGGAAGAGGACGTGCCGTTCCGCCTGCCGGTGGACCGTGTGTTTTCGGTGGACGGCTTTGGCACGGTGATCACCGGGACCTTGATAGAAGGGCAGGTGGCGGTGGGCGAGGAGATCACCCTCTACCCGAAAGAGGTGGCCGCCCGCGTGCGCAACCTGCAGGTGCACGGCAACGATGTGGGGCATGCCTATGCCGGGCAGCGCGTGGCGGTGAACCTGGCCGGCCTGCAAAAGGCAGACGTGCGCCGCGGCGACGTGCTGGCGGCCACGGGCTCGCTGAGGGCCTACCGCAGCCTGGATGTGTGGGTGCAGATGCTGCCCCAGACGCCGTGGGAGATAAAAAACGGAGACCGGGTGCACCTGTACCACGGGGCGCGCACCATGCTGTGCAAGTGTGTGCTGATGGGCACCGACCGTTTGCAGCCGGGCGGCAGTGGCTATGCCCAGCTGGTTTTGGATGAGGAGCTGCCGGCGAAAGTGGGCGACCGGTTCGTGCTGCGCTTCTTTTCGCCGGTGGAGACCATTGGTGGCGGCACGGTGCTGGACGTGGGCACGCCCCCGGTGCGCAAGCGCGACACCGAGCGGCTGGCGCACCTGGAAGTGCTGCAGGCGGGCCGCCCTGAGGACCGGGTGCTGCACGCCATCGCGCGGGGCTTTGCCGGCACCGAGCGCTGGGAGGATTACTACAGGTATCTGCCGATGTCTGAGAAGGGCGCCGAGGAGGCGCTGAAGGCGCTGGTGCAGCAGGGAAAGGTGTTCGAGTATGCGCCGGGGCGCTATTTGACGGCACAGCAGCTGGAAAAGTTGGCGGGCCGGGCGCAGGCCGTGCTTGAAAAGCACCACGAGGAGAACCCGCTGCAAAACGGCATGCGTCCCAGCGAGCTGCACCAAAAATTGTTTGCCGCCGCGGCCCCGGCGCTGGGCGAAGGGCTGCTGAACGCCCTGAAGGCGCGGGGCGACATACGCTATGCAGACGGCCTCTACGCCGCCAAGGGTTTTGCGGTGGAGCTTTCGGCCGACCAGCAGCGCATCATGCAGCGGCTGGCCCAGCGCTATGCCGAGGGCGGCTATGCCCCGCCGGATACGGACGAGGTGATGGCGGAGTTTGCCAAGGAGAAGGTGGCGGCCAAGCGGGTGCTACAGGCCATGGTGACCGAGGGCCGGCTGGTGATGCTGACCCCGCAGATCATCTGGTCGGGCGAAAACTACCGCGCCGCGCTGGAAAAGCTGCGGGCCCACGCGGGCGAGGCCGGGCGCTTTGCACTGGCCGATTTGCGGGACCTGCTGGGCACCTCGCGCAAGTATGCGCTGGCCTTCGCCGAGTATCTGGACAAGACCAAGGTGACCCGCCGCGAGGGCGATGCACGGGTCTTCATTGAAAAAAAGTAAACGGTATGGCTTGAAGTCTCAAACCCCTCGTGCGGCAACCGCCGCCCGAGGGGTTTTGCCTGTGTGCGGGCAGGGGCCGCGGCGCCCGATGGTGTTTTGCAGGGGCGTGTGCTACAATAAAGATGGAAAACAAACAGGGCAACCACCGTTTTTGGCCGGAAAACCCGCCGGCACTGGGAGAAATGACATGGAGCATACGGAATTTCAGCCGGAGGACAAGTCCATCTATCGCCACGATATCGTCTACAGGCCCATCGTGGAAGAGGACTGCATTTTGCTGGAGGTGGCGACAGGCTGCAGCTACCACCGCTGTGCCTTTTGCGACTTTGCGCGCGACAAGTTCGAATGGATACCGATGGAGGAGATACGGCAGAGCGCCGAGATACTGGGCCAGCGCGAGCCGGATAAAAAAGAGCTGTTCCTGCTGGGGCAAAACGCGCTGGCGCTGCCCACCGAAAAGCTGCTGGAGATATTGGGCTATGTGCACACCTATCTGCCAAACGTGGAGGAGATCAAGCTGTATGGCCGCGCCGACGACGTGCTGCGCCACGGGGCGGTTGGCCTGGCTAGGCTGCGCGCGGCGGGGCTGGACGTGGTGCATCTGGGGCTGGAATCTGGCAGTGACGCCGTTTTGCAGCGCATGAAGAAAGGGGTGAGCGCCGCCGAGATCCTCGCGGCGTTGCAGGCGCTGGAGGCCGCGGGCATCCACTACCACATCTCCTACATTTTGGGCCTTGGCGGGCAGGGCCTATGGCGCGAGCACATCAGCGGCACGGCGGTGCTGCTGAGCAAGATAAAGCCGCTGACCATCTGGGCGCTGGCGCTGAAGATATGGCCCAAGACCCCCTTGCACGAAGAGGTGATGCTGGGGCAGTTCGCCCCGCAAAGCTACGAACAGATGCTGGCGGAGGAGCGCTGGATACTGGCCAACGCCCAGTTTGTGGAGTGCCTGTACATGGACACCACGGCGCTGGGGAAATATACCCTTTTGGGTGTGCTGCCCGACAGCCAGGACGACCTGCTGATGAAGATGGACCTTTTGCTGGCGCCGTACGACGTGGCCGAGATATTGAACTATACGCCATAGCATAGAGAGCATAAAATGGCATGAAAAAGCAGGGTGCGGCCACAGCGGCACCCTGCTTTTGTTCGTGGCGGGAACGTGTGGGAATCGAACCCACCCGGGCAGCTCGTCACCACCCACACCGGTTTTGAAGACCGGGAGGCACACCAGAACCTATCCGCTCCCATGTTAGGCTTTTGCAGAACGCTGCTATTATAGCATTTCCTGAAAAAAAAAACAATGTTTCGCATGCGGAAACGTGTAAAGCGATCGCCTTGCGGAAAAAGAGGCACAGCACGCAGAAAAATCGGAAGGCAGCGCTGGTGGCCCCGCCAAATATCGCCTTGAGCGAAAACAGCGCAGATGGTATAATAAAACACCGGGAAACAGCCGCGCCGCGCTGGTGGGTACGTGGCAGAAAACGCCCGGGGGAGGCCTTGCGTGAAGATACTGCATGTGTTGGCGCAGATGCCAGGCAGGACCGGCAGCGGTGTATATTTTTGCAATTTGATCGATCAGCTGAAGCCCTGTGGGGCAGAGCAGCGGGCACTCTATGCCTGCCAGGACGGCTCGGCCTACGACGGCCTTGCGCAGGAGGCCTGCTATCCGGTGTGTTTCAAGTCGCCCGCGCTGCCCTTCCCGGTGCCCGGCATGAGCGACGTGATGCCGTATGAGAGCACGGTGTACGCCCATATGGACGCCGCGATGCTGGAAGCGTGGCAGGCCGCTTTCCGGCGGGCGCTTGTGCAGGCGAAGGCTGAGTTCGCCCCGGACGCCGTGCTGCTGCACCACCTGTGGATGCTGGCGGCGCTGGGTGTAGAGGTCTTTGAGGACGCGCTCACCATCGGCATCTGCCACCAAACAGACATCCGGCAGGCGCAGCAGCATCCGGCGCTGAAAGCGGCCTGTGTGCAGCATCTGGACCGGTTGGACGCCGTGTGGGCGCTGGGGGAGGCCCAAAAACCCCTCATCGAGGAAATCTATGCCGTCGCGCCGGAAAAAATCGTGACGATGGGCGTGGGCTACGACGCAAACGTGTTTTATCCGGCGGAAAAGCCGCGGGAGGCCGGGCCGGTGCGGGTGGTCTACGCCGGCAAGGTCGTCGAGTCCAAGGGTGTGTTCGAGCTGGTGCGTGCCTTCAAGGGCCTGGGCCAAAACACCCCGCCGTGCGTGCTGGAGATCATCGGTGAGCCGGACGCACACCATGAAGCGCTGCTGGCCCGGCTGATAGGCGGGGACGCGCGCATCACCGTGACGCCGGCGCGCAGCCAGGCGGATTTCGCGGCCACGCTGCGCCAAAAGGACGTCTTCGTCATGCCGTCACACTACGAGGGCGTGGGCCTGGTGGCGCTGGAGGCACTGGCCTGCGGGCTGTGGACGGTGAGCACCCGTGTGGAGGGGCTGGCGGCGCTGTTGGGCGATGTGGTGAACCAAAGCGGCGCGATAGCCTATGTGCCGCCGCCCCGGCTGCACGATGTGGACAAGATAGAAGACGCGCAGCGGGCGGTTTTTACACAGGCGCTTTGCGTGGCACTGGCGCGCCAGGTGGAAAATGTGGCGGCGGGCCGCGCGTTCCCAAGGCAGGTGGGCCCGGCGCTGGCGGGGCACACCTGGGGCGGGCTGGCCAGCCGGGCGCACGGGCAGATAGAGCAAGGCTTAAAAACCATAAAAATAACGTGAATGCGCATATATTTGAAAATCGAAAGGCGGCCATCCGAGGCCGCTTTTTTGCGGTGGATATCTTGACAAAATGATTAGCGTGTGCTAACATTATACCGGAAGTTAGGGTAGCCTAACTTCGGCCGGAATGAGGGGGAGGTGCTATGATGCCGTTGACAATGGCCAACCGTGGCCAGGTGAATATCATCCGAAAGATCTCTGGGAAAGATGAGGTGCGCCAGCGCTTGGCCGAGCTGGGCTTCGTGGTTGGGGCCAGCGTCACCGTGGTGAACGCGCTGGGCGACAATGTGATCTTGAACGTAAAAGGGTGCCGTGTGGCGCTGAGCGCAAACATGGCGAACCGCATTATGGTGTGAGGTGACTGAAAAGACGATGAAAACATTGAAAGATGCCCAGGTGGGCGAGACGGTAACGGTGGCCCGCCTGCACGGCGAAGGGGCTTTGAAGCGGCGCATCATGGACATGGGCGTCACCAAGGGCACCACCATTTATGTGCGCAAGGTGGCCCCGCTGGGCGACCCCGTAGAGGTGAACGTCCGAGACTACGAGCTGTCCTTGCGCAAGGCCGACTGCGAAATGATAGAAGTGGAATAGACGTGCTGTTGGCATAAAATGCCGATAAACGCAAAAAAGTGGAAGTGCAAGGGGCACTTCCTTAATCATGCGGCAAGGGTTAGGGTTTGCTAACCATTTATTTAGGGGAGGACAAAAAGCCATGGAGATACGCATTGCCCTGGCGGGCAACCCAAACAGTGGTAAAACCACGATGTTTAACGCCTTGACGGGCAACAACCAGCGCGTGGGCAACTGGCCCGGCGTGACGGTGGAGAAAAAAGAAGGGCACCTGAAGGGCAGCCACGACGTGCTCATACAGGACCTGCCGGGGATCTATTCGTTGTCCCCGTATACTTTGGAAGAGGTGGTGTCTCGAAACTACCTCATCAACGACGATCCCGACGCCATCCTCAACATCGTGGACGGCAACAACCTGGAGCGCAACCTGTACCTCACCACCCAGCTGCTCGAGATCGGGCGGCCGGTGGTCATCGCGCTGAACATGATCGACGTGGTGCGCAAAAACGGCGACGTGATCGACATCAAGCGGCTTTCAGAAGCGCTGGGCTGCCCCATTGTGGAGACCTCGGCGCTGAAGGGCGAGGGCAACATGGTGGCCGCCGAAACGGCCATGAAGCTGGCCGAAAAGCCGCCCGAATACAAGGCCCCGCCGGTGTTCGGCGGCGTGCTGGAGCACGCCATCGCCCACATCGAGGACCTGATACAGGGGCGCGTGCCGAGAGAGAAGATCCGCTGGTATGCCATCAAGCTGTTCGAGCGCGACGAGAAGGTGCACGAAGACCTGGCTTTGCCGCCCGAGGCGATGGCCGGGATAGAAAAGGTCATCACCGAGTGTGAGAGAGAGCTGGACGACGACGCAGAGAGCATCGTGACCAACGAGCGCTATGCCTACATCAGCAAGCTGATGCAGACCTGCGTGCAGAAGACCCGCCAGAGCGGCGGGCTCACCACCTCCGATAAGATTGACCGCGTCGTGACCAACCGCTGGCTGGCCCTGCCCATCTTTGCGGCGGTCATGGTCATCGTGTATTTCGTGTCGGTCACCACCGTGGGCGCCATCGTCACCGACTTCACCAACGACACCCTGTTCGGCGAGTGGATCATCGGGCCGCTGGGCGCATGGATGGAGAGCATCGGCGCGGCGGGCTGGCTCACCGGCCTTCTGGTGGAAGGCATCGTGGGCGGCGTGGGTGCCGTGCTGGGCTTTGTGCCGCAGATGCTGGTGCTGTTCCTCTTCCTCGGCATCCTCGAGGACATCGGCTACATGGCGCGCGTGGCCTTTATCATGGACCGCATTTTCCGTAAGTTCGGGCTGTCGGGCAAAAGCTTCATCCCCATGCTCATCGGCTCCGGCTGTTCGGTGCCGGCCATCATGGCCAGCCGCACCATTGAAAACGAGCGTGACCGCCGCATGACCATCATGACCACCTCGTTCATCCCCTGCGGTGCCAAAATGCCCATTGTGGCGTTGATTGCAGGCGCCGTGTTCGGCGGGACGTGGTGGGTGGCGCCCTCGGCCTACTTCATCGGCGTGGCGGCGGTGGTCATCTCGGGCATCATTCTGAAAAAGACCAAGATGTTCGCAGGCGAGCCGGCCCCGTTCGTGATGGAGCTGCCGCCCTACCACCTGCCGGCGCCCAGCAATGTGCTGCGCAGCACCTGGGAGCGCGGCTGGTCCTTCATCAAACGCGCCGGCACCATCATCCTGCTGGCCAGCATCGTCATCTGGTTTTTGTCCAGCTTCGGCTTCACCGACGGCAGCTTTGGCATGGTGGAGGACATGGACGGCAGCGTGCTGGCCGCCATCGGCGGGTTCATCGCACCCATCTTTGCCCCGCTGGGCTTTGGCAGCTGGCAGGCCACCGTGGCCACCGTGATGGGCCTTGTGGCCAAAGAGGAAGTGGTGGGCGTGTTTGGCGTGCTGTTCGGCGTGGCGGGCGACGCGCTGGAGATGGTGGAAGAGGGCGCGTTTGCGGGCCTCGCGGCTATCGGCGCCAACTTCACCATGCTCAGCGCCTACACCTTCCTGATTTTCAACCTGCTGTGTGCGCCCTGCTTTGCGGCCATCGGCGCCATCCGCCGCGAAATGAACAGCGCAAAGTGGACGGCCTTTGCCGTGGGCTACCTGTGTGTGTTCGCCTACGCCATCGCGCTCATCGTGTACCAGCTGGGCATTTTGTTCACCGGCGCGGCCTTCACCGTGTGGACGGCCATTGCGCTGGTGGTGCTGGTGGGGCTGCTGATACTGTTGCTGCGGCCCACACCCAAGGCCTACCGCACCAAAGCACAGCTGGGCACCTAGCCGTCCGGCTGGGTATAAACGACCCTATTTGGTTTTAGTGGAGAACAACAGCTATGTGGAACTTTATTGTCTCGAATCTGGCGACGATCGTGATTGTTGCCGTGCTGGCTGCCGTGGTGGCGCTGGTCATCGTGTTTATGGTGCGCAGCCGCCGCAAAGGCAGCGGCAGCTGCAGCTGTGGCTGTTCGGGTTGCCCCAGTGCATCTGCCTGCCATCCGCCGAAAGGCGATGCCAGGTAGCTGCTTTCCTATACTCCCCTTGCTTTCATCGAGCATGGCAGGTCCGAACCGACTCCCGCTTTTAGCGGGCGATCGGTTCGGACTTGCTGTTTTTGCGGGTTTTGCACGCTACGCCCGCGGCCATTTGATGGAAAAGTGAAAAACAAATCGTTCCACAGAGGAATATTTATGGTATGATAGAAAAGCGAGAGAAGGTATCCGGACGAATGGCCGATACGTATAAGGTGTGGTGATGACATGATCTCAGCGACACAGTTTGTGGCGATATGGCTGTCTGGCCTGGGCGTTTTCGTCAATTTTTGGCTGTTGTTCCGCTATGTCCGCTTCTGGAAACGCCGGATAGTGGCCATCAGGTACAGCCTGGGCTTTATTGGGTCCAGTGTTCTCTTCAGCCTGTTCAGCACACTGGCCCTGCTGTTGCCGGCCGGCCCGATACTGGACTTTTTGGGCTGCATGCTGGTGTACTCCGGCCCGATGGTGAACACCTTTTTCATCCTCACCATCACCACGCTGATAGACAACAAAAAAAGCCTGCTGTTTCGCCTGCGCAAGGTGATTGTGGCGGTGCTGCTGGCGCTGCTGCCGCTTTACCTTACCAACAACTGGCACCATTGGCTGGTGCGGGATGTGGAGAAAGACGCCGCCGGGTTTTTGTTCACGTTTCGCTACGGCCCGCTGTTTTATGGGGTGTACGCCTACTCGTTTTTGCTCAGCGTCATGGCCATCTGGTATATCTTCCGCTCCAAAAACGAAGGGCTGTTCAACCAGCGGTGGATCCGCTGGGTGCTGGTGCTCATCAGCTGCATCCCCTCCATATTGGACGCGCTGCAAAATGCCGTGCCGGTGCTGCGCGAGATAGCCATCGGCAACATGGGCAACTGGATCTCGGTGGCCCTGATCTGTTACCTGTTTTTTGGCTACCTGTTCACCGCCCGCCAGACGGCGCTGGACCTGGTGGGGGACGTGTATGTGGTGTTCGACTTCAACGGCTACTGTGTGGACATCAACCCCGGGGGCCGGGCGTTTTTCGAGCGCTATGTGGGCGTGCAGCGGCCTGCGGCAGCCGACTTTCAGGCCCTGTTGGGCACGCTGCCCCGCCCGGGCCAGCCCGTGCAGGAGGTGCAGCTGGACGCCGACGGGCAGGCCCGATACTACCAGCTCACCGCATTCAACCTGAGCAGCGGTATCAACCAGGCCTGCGGCGTGGGCTATGTGGTGCACGAGGTGACCGAGTATGTGAACCGCGTGAGCCAGCTGAACACCATCGCCATAGAGGACCCCCTGACACACGCCAAAAACCGCCGGTATCTGGCGGTGTCGGGCAGCGTATTGTTCCAAAAAGCGATGGAGGACGGCGCCACCTTCTCGGTGTTGATGCTGGACATCGATTTCTTCAAAATGGTGAACGACACCC
>JBFXKS010000007.1:0-16700 GCA_050173515.1 Oscillospiraceae bacterium
CGTGCCCCGGATGACCGAGATGTAGCCCTTGCAGATGACATTGGCCAGGCGCATGCGCCCGGTGTTGTCGTGCGTCACGCGCGTGTAGGCCACCAAAAAGCCCAGCGCCAGGCCGATGACCAACGCAAACAGGGTGATGATGAGCGTGTTGAGCAGGCCGGTGGCGATGAAACGCCAGCGGTCCTCCACCAGAAAGTTTTGGCTGAACTTGTCCACCAGGGTCTCCCAGAACCCGTCGGCTAGCAGCGGTGGCATGGCGGCTCCCTTCCTGTGCACAATGCGGCCCGGCGCAAAAAAGCAAAACGCCCTTGCGCTGTTGCGCAAGGGCGCGCTGTGTGCCTATTTTTTCACGATGATGACCTGGATGCCGGTGCAGTAGCTGTCGGTGAAGTCGATGTTCTTCAGCCGGTCCTCGGTCACGGTGAGGCCCGCGGCGGCAAAGTCTGCCTTGCCGCTTTGCACGGCGGTGATCACGGCGTCAAAGTCCATGTCGTCCACTTGCAGCTCGTAGCCCAGCAAGTCGCAGATGGCGCGCGCAAAGTCCACGTCCAGGCCCTTTATCTCGTTGTTTTCCCAGTACTCGTATGGCGGGAAGGACGCCTCGGTGGCCATGATGAGCGTGCCGTTCGGGTAGTCCACGCCCATGGGCGAGGTGTAGGGCTCGGCGCCGTCCTTGCGCTCGATGTAGTAGTCCAGCAGGTTCTGCAGCACGCCGTCGGCCTTCAGCTGGGCGATGGCGTCGTTCATCGCGGCGGTGAGGTCGGCGTTCTCCTTGGCCACGGCAATGGCATAGTCCTCTATTTCGAACGGCTCCTCCAGTATCATGATGTCGTCGTTCTGCGAGGCGTACACCTTGGCCGGCTGGTCGTCGATGATCACCGCGTCGATCTTGTTCTGCCGCAGCGCCATCACGGCGTCGGCGCCGTTGCTGAAGCGCTCCACCGTGGCGCCGTCCACATCTTCGGCGTAAATGTCGCCGGTGGTGCCCTGCTGCACGCCGATGCGCTTGCCGTCCAAGTCATCCACCGATTCGATCTTGGCGCCGCCGCCGCAGGCCGCAAGGCCCAGCACCAGCGCACCCGCACATATGAATGCCAACCATTTTTTCATCATAAAACGCTCCCTCAAGCTTTGATTTCGGTGCGAGAAACACGTCGTGTAAAAAATCACTTGTCATTATAGTATAAAAGCGGGCCAAATGTAAAGGGCGAGGGCGCCGCGGGCACGCCCTGCCCATCGCCTGTGAGAGCGATTGTTCGTAAATATTGTAAACGGGAAAGAATCCAGCCGCGTAAATCGTGCTATAATCAATGGGAAAAGGCAACGAAAAGGGGGCATCTATGATACAGGTCGAGCACGTTACCAAACGCTATGGCAAAACATTGGCCAACGACGACATCGTCATGGCGGTGCAGCCGGGGCAGCTCAGCGTGCTGCTGGGGCCAAACGGCGCGGGCAAGTCCACGCTCATCAAGTGCATCTGCGGGCTGCTGCGCTTTACCGGCAGCATCACCGTGAACGGGCACGACAACCGCAGCCTTGAGGCCAAACGCACTTTGGGCTATGTGCCCGAGATGCCCGCCATGTACAACATGCTTACGGTGGAGGAACATTTGCAGTTCATCGCCCGGGCCTACCGCCTGCAGGGCTGGGAGGCATGGGGCGAGGCGCTTTTGCAGCGCTTCGAGCTGGACGACAAACGCAAAAAGCTGGGGCAGGAGCTTTCCAAGGGCATGCAGCAGAAAGTCAGCATCTGCTGCGCGCTGCTGCCACGGCCCACGGCCGTCATCTTCGACGAACCCTTTGTGGGGCTGGACCCCCACGCCATCCGCCAGCTGAAAGAGCTGATGGGCCAGATGAAGGCGGGCGGCGCCAGCCTTGTCATCAGCACCCATCTCATCGAGAGCATGGAGCAGAGCTGGGATGCCACCCACATCATGGAGAAAGGCCGCATCATCCACACCCGCGCGCGCGCCGAAGAAGGCGAGGGCGAGAGCCTGGAGGCGCTCTACTTCCGCATCACCGAGGGCGCCGCCGGGGACGCCGCGGCGCAAGCCGGGGAGGACGGCCCATGAGAAGCCTGCTGTTCATCACCCGGAAAACCGCCAAGAACCGCCTGCTCTCCCTGCGGCGGCGGCCGGGGCTGCTGGTGGTCTATTTCGTGTTTCTCGCGCTCATCGTCGCCTCCATGGCCTCGGCGGCCGGGGGCTGGGGCGCCTCGGCGGCCGGCGGGCAGCCGCTGGCGCTCTACTGGCTGAAGCTGGCCTTTTTGGGCTATGTGCTGCTCTTTGCCATCAGCAGCGTCAGCGCGGCGCTGTCCACCGGCGGCAGCATCTTCGACATGGCCGACGCCAACTTTCTGTTTGTGTCGCCGGTGAACCCCAAGCAGATACTGGTGTGGGGGCTTTGCCGCCAAATGGTGCGCAGCCTTTTTGCCAGCGTGTTCATTTTGATGATGGGCAACACGCTGAACACGCTGTGGCAGCTGGGGCTGGGCGCGCTGCTGGCCATCTACGCCGGCTATGTGGTGGCACTGGTGCTGTTCCAGCTGCTCACGGTGTGCCTGTATATGTACACCACCCACCGTCCCAAAATCAAGCGCTGGGTGGCGCCGGTGTGCCTGCTGTTTTTGGTGCCCACGCTGCTGGCGGTGCTGGTGCCGGCCGCGCAGGGCACGCCGCTGGCCGCGGCGCTGGAAGCGGCGCTGAACGGCCCGGTGTTGTACACCATCCCGGTGGCCGGCTGGGTGGTGCAGGCTGTGTTTGCCCTCATGGCGGGCGATGCGGCCATGGCGCTGCTGGCCGCAGGGCTGGTGGCCGCGGCCGCGGTGCTCATCGTGGTGCTGCTCACCGTGGGCAAAAGCGACTACTACGAGGAGGTGCTGGTGTCCACCGAGCGCACCTACCTGCGCCAGCAGGCGGTGCAAGAGGGCAACCTGAACGCGATGGACACGCGCCGCGGCGTCAAAGTGAAGGAGAAAAGCGTCATTCGTGGGCGGGGCGCCGCGGCCTTTTTTGGCAAGCACCTGCTGGAGGACACCCGCCGCAACCGCCTGGTCTTTTTGGACGCCAGCTCTCTGGCGGCCATTCTCACGGCGGTCATCATGGCCTTCCTTTTGCGCAATGCGGAAGGCGCGCTCGTCTCGGTGCTCATCACCGTCATGTCCATGCGCACCATTCTGGTGGGCACCAGCCAGGGCTTGAAAGAGCTGTACAGCCACTACATCTTCATGGTGCCGGCCTCGTCCTTTGCCAAAATGGTGTGGAGCAACATGGAGGCCTGCCTGAAGGGCCTGGTGGAGAGCGCCGTGGCCTTCGGTGCGGCGGCCGTCATCCTGGACGCGCCGCTGGGCCAGACGCTGCTGTGCATCCTCTGCGCGGCGCTGTTCACGGCGCTGCTGGTGTCGGTGAACCTGCTGTCCATGCGCCTGTTTACCAATGTCATCAGCCAGGGCCTGCTCATCACCATCTATTTTATGTTCATTGTGCTGGTGATGGCGCCGGGCATTGTGGCCGCGGTGCTGTGCGCCGCGCTGGTGGAAGGCGGCGCCGGCATGCTGCTGGGCCTCGGCGCGCTGTGCGCCTGGCAGGTGCTGTTGGCCGCACTGTTTTTCTTCCTCAGCCGCGGCGTGCTGCACAGCTGCGACATGGAGTCCGCCTCGGCCGCGCCCCGCAAATAAGCGCCCCGTTCAGGTATAGACGCACGGCCGGAAATTTTGCTATACTGCTTTCAGTAATGGGCCCCGCGCACATGAACAGGACCCGTTTTTTGGGCGCAGGGCCCCCAGGCGGATGGAAGACTCACTTTTTACTGAAGCAAACACAAGGAGAAAAGCGGCGAACCGCACGGTTTGCCCAAAAAGGATTTTGGGAGGGATGATTTGGTATGGCAACAATGAAACGTCCGTTGGAAGGTGTGAAAGTGGTGGAGCTGGCCACCCATGCGGCGGGGCCCACCACCACCCGCATGCTGGCGGACTGGGGCGCCGACGTCGTCAAGGTCGAGGGGACGTCCGGCGACGAATGGCGCATGCTGGGCACCATCTATGGTATTCCGGTGGAGGATGACGAGAACCCACTGTTCAACCTGACCAATATGGGCAAAAAGCTGGTCTCGCTGAACCTGAAGGACCCCGAGGGCAAGGCGGCTCTTTTAAAGCTGTTGGAAACGGCGGACGTCTTCGTCAGCAGCGTGCGGCTGAAGTCCCTGCAAAAAATGGGGCTGGACTACGAGACGCTGAAAAAACAGTTCCCGGGCCTGGTGTACACGCACGTTACCGGCTATGGCTACGAGGGCCCGGACAGCGAGCGCCCCGGCTTCGACCGTTCGGCCTTCTGGGCCAAGTGCGGCGCGCTGGTGGACTGGCCCGCCAAGGACTCCCCGCCGCTGCTGCCGCTCAGCGCCTTTGGCGACGTGTGCACCACGACCATGCTGGTGAGCGGCACGCTGGCCGCCCTGCTGGCCAAGCGCGAGACGGGCGAGGGCAGCCTGGTGTCTGCCTCGCTGTACGGCAGCGCCCTGTGGTACCACGGCATCGGCATCCTCATCACCCAGGCGCCCTACAGCAATGTGTATCCCAAGGACCCCAAGCGCCCGCTGCGCCCGCTGTCCCACTTCTACCAATGCAAAGACGGCGAGTGGATCAACACCACCACGGTGGACCACGACAAGGTCTACGCGCCCATCATGAAAGCGCTGGGGCTGGATGAATATCTGGACGACCCACGCTTCTTCCCGGCCAAGGCCATGGACGAGGGCGGCCACAGCGCTGAGCTGTGCACGCTGATACGCGAGCGCATGTTCACCAAGACCGCGGAGGAGTGGGGCCGCATTTTGCAGGACGCCGATATCGTGAACGAGCGCATGCTGCACACTGGCGAAGTTCCCAACGACCCACAGGCCTGGGCCAACGACTATCTGATGAAGGCGCCCATGCCCTCTGGCACGGTGCTGGCCATGCCGGCCAACCCCGTGCAGTTCAGTGAATATGAAAAAACCAGCTTTTCACCCAGCGGGCCCGTGGGGCAGCACACCGACGAAGTGCTGGCTGACGCGGGCTACAGCCCCGACCAGCTCGCCCGCCTGCGGGCAGACGGCGCCATTCGGTAAAATGCCTTGTATCGGCCTTCGTGCCACAGGGCTTTTCAGTCGTTACGAAAAACACGTTTGGAGGTAAAGCATGAAGGAGATCAAGAAGGTATGTGTGCTGGGCGCCGGGCTCATGGGTCGGCAGATCGCCCTGAACACCGCGCAGTACGACTACGAGGTCACTTTGTATGACAGTGTGCCCGAGGCGCTGCAAGGCGGCGCCGACTGGGCCGAAGAATATCTGGCCGGCCGCATCAAAAAAGGCCGCATGACTGAAGAGCAAGTGGCCGGCATCAAAAAGCGCTTTCATCCCGAGGCAGACTTTGAAGCGGCCGCCAAAGACGCCGATCTCGTCATCGAGGCCATCATCGAAGACGAGGCCATCAAACGGGATGCCTTCAAAAAGCTGAATGCCACCTGCAGCGTGGATACGATTTTTGCCACCAACTCCAGCCGCATGGTGTCCTCCCTGTTTGTGGACTGTGTGGACAACCCCGCCCGTCTGGCCAACCTGCACTATTTCAACCCCGCCATAGTCATGGAGCTCACCGAGGTGGTCTCCGGCGAGCACACCAGCATGGACACGGTGGAAATCCTCATGGAGTTCTCCCGCAAAACCGGCAAAACGCCCATTTGGGTGCGCAAGGAGCTGGACGGCTTCATCGTCAACAACATTGTCACCGCGGTGAGCCGCACCGGCTACGGGCTGGTGGAGGGCGGCTACGCCACCCCCATGGAGGTGGACCTGGGCGCCGAAAAAGGCCTGAACTACCCCATGGGCCCCTTCCGCATGCAAGACCTCACCGGCATCGATTTGACCTATCACATCATGGAGCGCCGCTATAAAGAGAGCGGCGAAAAGCCGTTGGGCTACGACATCGTGAAGGAGAAGTACGACAAGGGCGAGTGGGGCCGCAAGACCGGCAAGGGCTGGTACGACTATTCCGACGAAAAGTAGACACGGAGCTTTAGGAGGGTTTCATATGGCAAATCAGTTGAGAGACGTCGTGGTCGTCGCCTATGGCCGTTCAGCCGTGGCAAAGTCGGGCAAAAAAGGCTTTTTGCGCAGCCAGCACCCGGTGGACTATGCCGGCACGGTGCTGCGCGGCGTGCTGAACCGCGTGCCCCAGCTAAACGATGAGGACATCGACGACGTGATCGTGGGCTGCTCCCGCCCCGACGGCGTCACCGGCGGCAACACCGGGCGCGTCATCGCCATGCGCGCGGGCCTGCCGTGGAGCGTGCCGGGCCAAACAGTGAACCGTTTTTGCTCCTCCGGCCTGCAAACCATCGCCACCGCGGCCAACTCCATCATGGCCGGCCAGAACGACTGTGTGGTGGCAGGCGGCGTGGAGGACATGACCCTGAACGGCATGGCCCCCAGCGACCCTAACATTCGGAACCAGTGGATCCTTGAAAACCAGCCCGGCATCTACATGCCCATGGGCATCACCGCCGAGAACGTGGCCGAGCGCTTTGGCGTGCCACTGGAGGAGATGAACGCCTTCGCGGTGGAGAGCCACAAGCGGGCGGCGCTGGCGCAGGACGAGGGCGTCTTCGACGCCGAGATCATTCCCGTGGAGGGCAACGACGAAGAGGGCAAGCCCTTTGAGTTCAAAAAGGACCAGGGCATTCGCCGCGAGACCTCCATGGAGGGCCTGGCCTCGCTGAAGCCCGCCTTCAAAGAGGACGGCGTGGTCACGGCGGGCACTTCGTCACAAACCAGCGAGGGTACGGGCTTTGTGGTGCTCATGTCGGCCGAAAAGGCCCAGGCGCTGGGCGTCAAACCCATCGCCCGTTTCCTGGGCTTCAAGGTGGCCGGGGTGGACCCGTCCATCATGGGCATCGGCCCGGTGGAGGCCATTCCCCGTGTGATGGCGCTTACCGGCCTGTCCGTTGACGACATGGACGTCATCGAGCTGAACGAGGCCTTTGCCTCGCAGGCCATCTACTGCATCCAAAAGCTGGGGCTGGACACCCGCAAGGTGAACCCCAACGGCGGCGCGCTGGCGCTGGGGCACCCGCTGGGGGCCACCGGGGCCATCCTCACCTGCAAGGCGCTGAACCAGCTGCAGCGCATCAACGGCCGCTATGCCATGGTCAGCATGTGCATCGGCGGCGGCATGGGCGCCGCGGGTATTTACGAGCGGCTGTAGGCATTTTGCGCATCAAAAAAGGACGGCGGGTGAAAACCCGCCGTCCTTTTTGTCCCGCTACCGCCCCTTGAACTCCGGCGGCCGCTTGGCCAAAAAGGCGCTTACCGCCTCGGCGAAATCTTCGGTCATCGAGGCCTCCCGCATATACTGCGCCTCGCGGTAGGCATAGTCCATATATCCGCGCATAAAGGTTTCGTAATACAGCTGTTTTTGGTAGCGTAGTGCCATCAGGGGGCGTGCGGCCAGCGTTTTGGCGAATTCCAGCGTCACCTGCTCCAGCTCGCCCTCCGGCGCCAGGCGGTTGGCCAGGCCCAGCGCCAGCGCCTCTTCGCCCGGAACGGGCTGGCCCAGCATCATCAGCTCGGTGGCCTTGGCCAGGCCCACCATGCGCTGCAGCATGAACATGATGCCGGTGTCGCCGGTGAGGCCGATGTTGCTGAAGGCCGCCACAAATTTGCTTTTGGCTGTCACGATGCGGAAATCGCACGAGAGCGCCAGGCCGAAGCCCAGCCCGGCGGCCGCGCCGTTCACCATGGCCACCGTGGGCTTGCCGCACTGCCGCAGCGACAGTACGATTTTGGCGGTGTCGCGCACGATGTCCTCTTTGAGGTAGGCTTTCGAGTCGATGCTCTCCTGGAATTTGCGGATGTTGCCGCCGGCAGAAAAATGCTTGCCGGCGCCGGTGAGCACCACCACGGCCACGTCGTCGTCCTTGTCGCAGCGGTTCATCGCGTCCACGATCTCCAAATACCCGTCGGAGGGCACCGCGTTGCCCTGGGTGGGGTGGTTCAGCGTCAGGGTGGCTATGCGGTCCTTCACATCCAGCAATATCCATTTATACATCGTCTCATCTCCTTGTTACTCGGGTGCTGCCTTGCGTCTCCACCAGTATACCAGCCTTCACCGCCCAATTCAAATTCGCCGCTGTTTTTTGTGGAAACCCGGTAAAAAATGGCGCCATTTTATGTAGGAGCCGTCAATATATTTGGGCGGCGTTTTTGTGTTATACTAAAATTCTGAAATTTAAAATGCCGCTGCCTGTCTGCCGCCAGTGGTGGCACAGGCCTGTTTTTTTAGTGAACACTGGCCAGCCCGGTGTGCGAAGGGAAGGGAATGGATGGCGAGGATATCAGACATCGCATTGGTGCACCGGCCGGAGCTCCACCTGCTCTCGGTGCGCAGGACCATCGACTTTATGCGCGAGTACAGCCAGTTCACAGAAGAGGTGTTCGGCGATATTTTAAGGTACCTGGCCCGCCAGGGCCGCCTGCCCGGCAGTGCGCCGCTGGTGTGCTTTCACAACACCAACCTGGAAAAGCTGGACGTGGAGGCCGGCTTTGTGGTGCCGGACACCGTGGGCAGCAAAGGGGACATGAAGTCCCGCAATCTGCAGGCCATCAAAACGGCCGTGGCCTACGACATGAGCCCGTATGAACAGCAAGACCCCACCCTGCAAGCGGTGATGGACTGGATTACCGAACAAGGCTATCAGGCCAAAGGCGAGATATGGTATGAATACCTGAACGACACCAACCGGCCGGAAGAGCAGTTCCTCACCAAGATGATGGTGCCCATCAAATAGACCCTGAGTGGGCCAAGTGCCCGCCGTGCAAAAACCCCGGAAAACCAAGGTGTTTTCCGGGGTTTTTAATATCCTGCAATCAATCGAAGATACGCCAAAACAAATGCAATAAAAGAGGCGTTAAATCCCGCTAAAACAGCCCGCTGATCACGCCGTCGGCGTCGATGTCGATGTCCAGCGCCGCGGGGTGCCTGGGCAGGCCGGGCATCGTCATGATGTTGCCCGCCACCGCCACCACAAAGCCCGCCCCGGCCGACAGGCGCGCCTCGCGCACCTGCACGGTGAAGCCCTGCGGCGCGCCCAGCAAGCTGGCGTCGTCGCTGAAAGAGTACTGCGTTTTCGCAATGCACACGGGCAGGTTGCCGTAGCCCATCGCCTCATACTGCGCCAGGGCTTTTTCCGCCGCCGGGGCGAACTGCACCCCGGCCGCCCGGTATACGCGGCGGCAGATGGCCTCGATCTTTTCGGCCAAGGGTGCGTCGTCGGCATAGGCGAACTGCCCGCGCGGGCCGCCTGCGCTGGCCTTCAGCACCTTCTCGGCCAGGGCGGTGCCGCCGCTGCCGCCGTCCTGAAACACGGTGGAGAAGGCCAGCTCCACGCCCCACTGCGCGCACAGCTCCTCCAGCAGGGCATGCTCTTCGCGGCTGTCGGTGGGGAATGCGTTCACCGCCACCACCACCGGCAGGCCGAACACATCCCGCAGGTTTTCCACATGGCGCTGCAGGTTGGCCGCGCCGCGGGCCAGCGCTGCGCAGTCGGGCGTGTCCAGCGCGGCCTTGGCCGCCCCGCCGTGGTGCTTCAGCGCGCGCACGGTGGCCACCACCACGGCCGCAGACGGCCGCAGCCCGCTCATGCGGCACTTGATGTCCATGAACTTCTCGGCGCCCAGGTCTGCGCCAAAGCCCGCCTCGGTCACCACGATGTCCGCCAGCTTTGCGGCCAGGCTGGTGGCCGCCACGCTGTTGCACCCGTGCGCGATGTTCGCGAACGGCCCGCCGTGTATCAGCGCCGGGGTGCCCTCCAGCGTCTGCACCAGGTTCGGGTCCAGCGCATCGCGCAGCAGCGCCGCCATGGCCCCGGCCGCGCCCAGCTGCCCGGCGCTCACGGGTTTTTCATCGGCGGTGTAGCCCACCACGATGCGCCCCAGCCGCGCCTTCAAGTCGCCCAGGTCTGTGGCCAGGCAGAAGATGGCCATCACCTCGCTGGCCACGGTTATATCAAAGCCGTCCTCGCGCGGGATGCCGTTCACGCGGCCACCCAGGCCGTCCACCACCGCGCGCAGCTGTCGGTCGTTCATGTCCATGCAGCGCCGCCAGGCAATGCGCCGCGTGTCGATGCCCAGTGCGTTGCCCTGGTAGATGTGGTTGTCCACCATGGCCGCCAGCAGGTTGTTGGCCGCGCCGATGGCGTGGATGTCGCCGGTGAAGTGCAGGTTGATGTCCTCCATGGGCACCACCTGCGCATAGCCGCCGCCCGCCGCGCCGCCCTTCAGGCCAAACACCGGCCCCAGGCTGGGCTCGCGCAGCGCGATGGCCGTCTTGTGCCCCAGCCGGCGCAGCGCGTCGGCCAAGCCAATGGTGGTGGTGGTTTTGCCCTCGCCGGCCGGCGTCGGGTTGATGGCCGTCACCAGAATGAGCTTCCCATTGGGCCGCTCGGCCAGCTGCGCCAGCAGCCGGTGGTCTATCTTGGCCTTGTGCCGGCCGTATGGCGCCACGCTCTCGGGCGGAAGGCCCAGCTCTTCGGCCACCTCATGCATCGGGCGCAGGCTGGCCTCCTGCGCAATTTGAATGTCTGGTTTCACAAATTATCCCCTTAATTGGATCATCGTTGTTGCGTGCTATAAAATATACCCTAAAATATTTTAAATTGTAATATTACCCAGTGTATATGTGTCACCCGGCAAAACCGGCGCCTCAGTCCTCCACTTTGCACACATCCACCCACTGCCCACCGGTGTAGGTGGGCAGCATCTCCACGGCCACCTCTACGGCGCTATCGCGCGTGCCCGCCGCGGGGAACACCGTGGGGTAGCGCCGCAGGCTCTCGTCCAAAAACACCGGCACGTCCTCGGGCAGGGCAAACGGGCACACCCCGCCCACCGGGAAGCCCGTGGCCTCGGCGGTCTCCTCCACGGGCAGCATTTTCGCCTTGCAGTGGAAGGTCGCCTTGTACTTCTGGTTGTCCAGCCGGGCGGTGCCCATGGTCACCAGCACGGCCACGCCCTCTGGCAGGCGCACGGCCAGGCTCTTGGCTATCTGCCCGTCCTCCACGCCCAGCACGGCCGCGGCCTTCTGCACGGTGGAGGTATCCTCGCCGGTGAAGCGCGGCGTCAGCGGGAAGCCCCGCTGTTTAAAATAGCTGCTGACACGGTTTTCCATAAAACAACACTCCGTATAGTTTAAATTTATTATTACAATAAGTTCTCTGCGTTCGGGCTCTGAAATAAACCCTGGAAAATAAAGAAGAAATGGTTCGAAAAATAATAAACATCGATTGGAAGATAAAATTTGAACCATGCGGGCCGTTTTGCTTGTCGGAAGGGCCCAAAGGGTGTAAGATTGGAGAAACGGCGGCCACGGCGCCGCCTCAAGACGCCCGGTGAAAGGGGGCTTTCCGCATGGACATCCAGTTGATCGCCGACTCCTGCTGTGACGTCACGCCAAAGTTGGCTGGGCAGATCGGCCTGGTCCGCGTCCCGCTGAAAATCACCATCGACGGCAACAAGCACTTTGTCGACGACGAGCACATCGACATTCCCGCCCTGCTGGAGGCCATGAAGAAGACCCGCGAGCCGCTGCTGACCGCCGCGCCCTCGCCCGAGAGCTACGCCGCGGCCATGCGCCAGGCCGACGCCAGCGTGGTGGTCACGCTGTCCAGCCGGCTGTCGGGCAGCTATGGCGCGGCCATGGCCGCGCGCGGCATGGTGCTGGAGGAGTCGCCCGAAAAGAAGATTGCCGTGTTCGACAGCAAAAGCGCCTCGGCCGGCGAAACGCGCATTGCCCTGCGCCTGTTCGACCTCATCCGAAAGGGCGCCGGGTTTGAGGCCATCTGCGAGCAGATGCCCGCCTTCATCGGCCAGATGCGCACCCTGTTCGTGCTGGAAGACCTGCGCACGCTCATCAAGAACGGGCGCATTCCCCGCATGACGGGCATGCTGGGCACCGTTTTGATGTTCCGGCCCATCATGGGCGAGGACGGCGAAGGGGAGATCGTGCCGGTGGAGAAGATACGCGGCACCAAAAAGGCGCTGGCCCGCCTGGTGGAGATCATTGCCGAGCGCACGGCGCTGAACGCCGAAAAAAGCCTGCTGATGACCATCAGCGAGTGCGACTGCCCCGCCCGCGCGGTGGAGCTGAAACGCAACATTTTGGCCCATTGCCCGGCCATCAAAAAGGTGTTCATCGCGCCCACCGGCGGGCTGTCCACCAGCTATGCCAACAGCGGCGGCATCGTGGTGGCCTACGGCTAACAGCCTTTTCGGCTAAAACCGGTAGTCTTCGTCCTCCGGCCAGGAGCCGGGCGTTTCGGGCGGCGGGGCAAAGCGCGGCTCCGGCTCGTAAAATTCAAAGATGACGGCCTCGTTCTTGTCCTCCAGCGCCTCGGGGTCATCGCCGGGGCGGGCGGTCCACACCAGGCGCATGGCAAAGCGCCGCGCCAGGTGCATCAGCGGCGCCATGCGGCCCTTCTCGTGGGCGATGAAATGCGGGCGCCCCCAAAAGTGCGAGAGGCCGTTGCCAACCAAAAAGCCACCCAGGCCGCCCAGGGCCTTTGGCGTGGCGGCCAGCTGGCCGCGCAGCGCGCCGGGCACATGCCGCTTGAACCACCCCACGATGCGTGGGTCGAAGCTTTGAAAACACACGTCGCCCTCGTAGGTGCGTACGATCTTCCACGTGGCCTCGCACAGCTGGCGGTTGCGGGCGCCGCGCTTCAGCTCCACCAGCAGCGGCACGCGGCCCTTCACCACATACAGCGTCTCCCACAGCGTGGGAATGCCCTGCTGGGTGTCGAACAGCCGAAAGCCGCGCAGCTCCTCCAGCGTGTGGTCCTCCACTTTGCCATCTGCGCCGCACACGCGCTGCAGCGTGTCGTCATGGAACACCACCACCTCGCCCTCGCGGCTCAGCTGCACGTCCAGCTCGATGCCGTACCCGGCGTCCACCGCCGCGGTGAAGGCGGCCAGGCTGTTTTCAGGTGTGGCGCGGTCTTCGGTGTGCAGGCCGCGGTGGGCAAAATTCACGCCCCAAAACGGCGCGCGCATCTCCGCGCTGCTCTCTGCCGGCAGCACCAAAAACAGCACCGCCACCGCCAGCGCGCACAGGCCCACCAGAACGCCCAGCAGCATACAAAACCTCACAGGTTGCCCGCGGCCTTCTGCGGCGCCCTTTTCGGCGCCGCCACTTTTAAAGTATACGATTTTTTTATCACAAATACAACATAGCTGTCCGGTATCATAAAAGGCAAACGCCAGACGCCAAAAGGGCCGCGGCCAGCAGGCGCGGCCGGGCTTGGTGCGATGCCGCAGGGTTGCGATACCCAAAGCAAACGAGGTGGTTTTGATGGTAAAGATCTTGATCGTGGACGACGAGCCGCGTATCCGCGAGCTCATCCGCCAGCATCTGGAGCATGCCGGCTACGAGTGCGATGAGGCGCCCGACGGCAGCGCCGCGCTGGTGGCGCTGGGACGCGGTGGCATCGACCTTGTCATTTTAGACGTGATGATGCCCTTTGTGGACGGGATGAGCGTGCTGCGCGAGATGCGCGCGCGCAAGATGGACACGCCCGTCATCATGCTGACGGCCCGCGGCGAAGAGTACGACCGCGTGGCCGGGCTGGAGGGCGGCGCCGACGACTATGTGGTGAAGCCCTTTTCCCCGCGCGAGCTGGTGGCCCGCGTGAAGGCGGTGCTGGCCCGCACTTTGCCCAAGGAAAAGAGCGAAGGCGAGAGCTACCTGTTTGGCGGGCTGGCCATAGACACCGTCAGCCACACGGTGAAGATAGACGGCGTTGAGGCCGACCTGACCCCCAAGGAGTTCGACCTGCTGGTTTTTTTGGCGGCCAACAAGGGCATTGCGCTCACCCGCGAAAAGATACTGCAAAAGGTGTGGAACTACGACTACATCGGCGAGGACCGCACGGTGGACACGCACATCAAGATGCTGCGCAGCCATTTGGGCCCCTACCGCAACTGCATCGCCACCGTCTGGGGCATAGGGTATAAATTCGACCCGGAAGGCAAGTGAAAGTTTGAACCAGTTCCAAGAGGCCAGCTGTGCCACGCAAAATCATTGGCTCACCGGCAGCATCCGTCGCAAACTCACGCTGTTTGTCATGGTCATCCTGCTGCTTGTGGTGGGCCTGTTCTGGTTTGTCAGCATCTACATGCTGCAGCCCAGCTACGAGTATTCCATCCGCAAAGACCTGAGAAGCCTGATGGGCTCTGTGGTGTCGGTGCTGGATGACGCCTACGCCAAGGGCGAGCTGTCTGTGGTGGCCCAGCGCGGCGCCGACGGCTCTGTGAGCTTGCGCCTGGGCGAGGTGTGCCTGGAGCGGCTGCAGGAGGCCGAGAACTCCGGCAAGCTGGTGCTGGGCACCCGCTGTGTGGAAATATCCAACCAAGCCCTGCAAAACGTGCACCTCAGCGACGGGCTGTGGCCGCGCTGCCTGCTGCACCCCAGCAGCGAGCAGGGCATCACGGCCGACGGCGAGATCAGCATGCCCTCCGAGCGCAACGGCACCATGGCCCAGCTCATCCGGCGCCAGGTGTTCAGCGCGGGCAGCTACGAGTGGACGCTGGAGGGCGGCCAGATGGTGATGGGCACCACGGCCGCCGAGGGCACCCTGGCCGTGGTGGTCAGCGCCAACACCGAGCGCATTCCCCAGGCGGTGGGCGTGCTGAAAGGGCTCTTGTGGCCCGTCACCATGATCCTTGTCGCCATCTCCCTTTTGGCGGCGCTGGTGTTCAGCCGCTGGTTCACCCGCCCGCTCAGCCGGCTGTCCGCCGCCACGCGCGAGATGGCCCGCGGCAACTACGATGTGCAGGTGGAGACGCACAGCAACGACGAGATAGGCGAGCTGGCGCGCGACTTCAACGCCATGGCCACCGAGGTGAAGCGCAGCGCCGACTTGCAGCGCGATCTTATCGCCAACGTCAGCCACGACTTGCGCACCCCGCTCACGCTCATCAAGGGCTATGCCGAGACCGTGCGAGACCTGAGCGGCGATGACCCCGAAAAACGCACCGAGCAGCTGAACGTCATCGTGGATGAGGCCGACCGCCTGAGCGCGCTGGTGGGCAGCGTGATGGAGCTGTCGCGCGTGAGCAGCGGCAACGAGCGCCCCGAGCCCATGCGCTTCGACCTTGGCCAGCTGTGCGACGAGCTGGCCGACCGCTATGGCGAGTGGTGTCGCCAGCGCGGCTACCGCTTCGAGTTTTTCGGCGAGGAGGACTGCGAGGTCTATGCCGACCCCGCCCTGCTGGAGCGCGCCTTGCGCAATCTGCTGGGCAACGCCATCAACCACGTGGGCGACGACGGCTTCATCGGCCTGAAGGTGTTTAAAACCGAGCACAGCACCGTGCGCGTTGAGGTGGCCGACCACGGCCCCGGCATCACCGCCGAGGACATGCCCCACCTGTTCGAGCGGTACTACCGCTCCCGCGCCGACACCGGCAAGCCGGGCACGGGGCTGGGGCTGTCCATCGTCAAGGCCATCTTTGTGGCCCACGGCTTCACCTACGGTGTAGAGAGCCAGCCCGGCGCCGGCGCCACCTTCTGGTTCGAGGCCCGCCTGGTTTAGCCGGGCACCAACAGACAAAAAAGAGGCCGGGGCAGCCAGCCCCGGCCTCTTTTTGACAAAAACAGTATTCTACACATACTGTACCGAGATTTCCCCGAAGCTCACATTGCCCGACAGGCGCAGCACCGGGCTGTCGGGCGTGTTCACGGCAAAGCGGGTGTCGTGCTCCACGCCGCCCAGCACCGCCGAGATGTCGTCCTCCACACGCCAGGTGCGCGGCACATACAGCTTGATGGAGCCGAAGCTGCAGTCGAGGTAGAGCTGGGCGCCGCCGGGAGCCAAGTGCGCATCGCCAAAGAATATCTCCTGCGCGCCGAACGACACGTAGAACTGCCCGCTTTCCAGCGCGGTGGAGTGCAGATATCGGTTGCTGGCGCCGAAGCTCACCTTGCTGTAGGGGTGGTTGTCGTCATCGTTCACGTCCAGCTGGGGCGGCGGGCGCACGCCGTCGTTTTGCGGGTGTGCCGGCGGCGGCACATATGTGTTTTTGGGCCGCCGCGGGCGAAACAGCATGCTGAGCCCGATGCCGGCCAGCAGTGCCGCCAGCAGCAGCACCCACGAGTTCACGATGGGCAGGTGCAGCGGCTTTTGATACAGGATGTACAGCACCGCCACGCTCAGCAGCGCCACGGTGAAGTTGCGGCTGGCCAGGCACTGCACCAGCAGGGCCACCAGCACCACCGTGCCCGCGATGGTCCAAAAACCGATGCGGGCAAACGAGGTGAACTGGCTGCCCACCACCAGCACGGCGGCGGCCAGCAAAAAGATGCCCCAGAACCATTTCTTGCTGTTTTTCATAAGGTTGCTCCTCTCGAATTCGGCGTGGCCTAAGGCGTCAGCCGGGCCTTCAGCGCGGCATAGTAGCGGCGCGAGGCGTACAATAGCTTTTGTGTGCCGGCAAAGCGGATGAGCCGCGGGCCGGTGACGCCCTGCTCCACCGAGTAGATGCGCTGGGCGTTTACGATGGCCGATTTGGACACCCGCACAAAGGCCGCCGGCAACATGGCCTCCAGCTCGTACAGCCGGTGCTTCACATGGTAGGCGTCGTTTTCGGTGTGGGCATACACGGCTTCGCCCCC
>JBFXKS010000008.1:0-16252 GCA_050173515.1 Oscillospiraceae bacterium
GCGGCCCTCGTCCACGGTGGTGTCGGCCAAAATCTCCTCCAGCCGGGCGGCCAGCTTCTCGGTGTAGCGGGCCGTGCGCCCTTCGCTCTCGGCATCCACCTGCGCCACCAGGGCCTCTATGGTGTCCAGCCGGGCGGCGACGTCCTCGGCCAGCTTTTGGCCCTCCACCGCGCGCATGGCGCTGAAACGCTCCAGCGCACCGCCGGCCACCAGCAGCACGTCGGCCGAGAGCTCGCCCTCGTCCTCCTCGCGCCGGCGCAGGCTGAACACGTCTGAAAGGCGCAAAAAGTGGCTGGCCTTCACATCGTTCGCAATGCCCAGGCTCTCGCCAATGGCCTGCAAGGCGTCGTAATAGCCCTGTGCCACCGGCAGGTTGGCGCCTATCTCCAGCCCGGCGTCCTCCAGCGTTTGCACCGAGAGGTGCAGCTCGGTTTTGCCGCGCTGCACCACGGCGCCCACCGCTTTTTTCAGCGCGTCGTCCAGAAAGGCCAGGCTGCGCGGAAGCTTGGAATAATATTCGAAATACCGCGCGTTCACGCTTTTGACCTCCACCGTGATCTCGCGCCCGTGCAATATTTCCCTGTGCCGGCCAAAACCGGTCATGCTTTTTACCATGCCGCCCCCCCTGTGGCCGCCGCGTTGTGCCGCTTGCAGCCTTTTTTATCTTAGCAGTTTTATGCCCCTTTCGCAACCAGTCTTTTCTTGCACAGCGCCGGCAAAGCATGTATAATGGGGAAACGGGCGCAGCAGGCGTGGGCCTGTTTTTTGGGAAGCCGCTCTGCGCATCATTTTTATGGGAAGGGGCACGCGTTTGCAGCAGTTCATCACGGCCGACAACCTGATGTTGGTGGCGCGGCTTCTGGCTTTTCTGATCGCCATTCCCTTCCATGAGCTGGCCCACGCGTTCGTGTCGGACAAGCTGGGCGACCACACCGCCCGCGACATGGGCCGCCTCACGCTGAACCCGCTGAAACACATCGACCCCTGGGGCCTTTTGGCCATGCTCACCATCGGCGTGGGCTGGGCAAAGCCCGTGCCGGTGAACCCGAACTTCTACAAGAACCGCAAGTGGGGCATGGCCATCACGGCGCTGGCCGGGCCGGTGGCCAACCTTTTGCTGGCGCTGGTCACCGTGGTGCTGCACAAGGTGTTCCTCTACCTGTGCGTGGCAGCCATCGGCATGAGCTGGCCGCTGTGGGCCAGCGTGGTCTCCATCCTGTTGCAGGCCTTTGCCGGCATCAACGTCACCCTGGCGCTGTTCAACCTCATTCCCATCCCGCCGCTGGACGGCAGCCGCATTTTGGGGTTGGTGCTGCCGGAGAAATGGTATTTTGCCATCCAGCGTTACGAGCGGTACATCCTGGTGGTGCTGCTGGCCGCGCTGTTCCTGCTGCCGAGGCTGACCGGCTTTTCGCCGCTGAACTGGCTGCTGGGCGGCGCCACCGACGCGGTGACGCACGCGCTGGACGTCATCACTCGGTTTATCGACTGGATATTCCTGCGCATATTGACCTGATGCCGAGCATGACACGAAACGGAGGGTGTGCCCCGCGTGGAGAGGACCATCCAATACCATCTTGATGAGTTCGACGGGCCGCTGGACCTGCTGTTGACCTTGGTGGCCAAGAACAAGATGAGTATCTACGAGATAGAGATACTGACGCTGATAGACCAGTACCTGGGCATTGTGGGCGAGCCGGGGCCGGAGGAGATGGAGAGCACCAGCGCCTTCATTGCCATGGCCGCGCGGCTGGTGCAGATGAAGAGCAGCCTGCTGCTGCCGCGCAGCGACGAAGCCGACCGCATGCGCGATGAGCTGACCGGCCTGCTGGTGGAGTACAGCGCCTGCAAAGAGGTGGCCGCCAAGCTGCGCTGCATGGGCGAAGGGGTGTACATCGTGGCACGCCGCCCGGCCAGCGTGGAGCCGGACTTGACCTACAAGGGCCTGCACGCGGCGGCCGAGCTGGTGGCCGCCTATGGCAACATGGCCGGCCGCACCCTGGCCCGCCGCCCGCCCAGGGCCGAGCAGTTCGACCCGCTGGTGGCAGCGCCCATCGTCTCGGTGACCGGGCGCGTGCTGTTCCTGCTGCGCGGGCTGAAAGAGGGCACCTTCCGCCGCCTGCGCGAGTGCTTTGGCTACTGCCGCAGCCGCAGCGAAACGGTGGCCACCTTTTTGGCCCTGCTGGAGCTGATACGGGCCGGGCGGGTGAAGATCTCGCAGCGCGAGGAGCTGGGCATCAACCAGAACCCGCCCAAGCGCACGCCAAAAGCGCAACCGTAACGGCGTGCAAAACCGACCCACCCGCCCCAAGCGGCGCGGTATTGAGACCCCATCGGGTGCCGGGAGGCTTTTGATTTGGAACTGAAGCAACTGAAGGCGGATCTGGAGGCGGTGCTGTTCGCCTATGCCGAGCCGCTGACGAGCGCCCGCCTGGCCGACATATTGGCGGTGGACGAACCGCTGGTGGAGCGCCTGCTGCTGACGCTGCGCGACGAGTGCGAGGCAGAGGAACGCGGCATCCAGCTCATCCGGCTGGAGAGCGGGTGGCAGTTCGCCACCAAACAGGCCAGCGGCGACGTGGTGAAAAAAGCGCTGGAACACCGCCGCAACACCCCGCTGACGCCGGCCGCGCTGGAGGTGCTGGCCATCATCGCCTATAACCAGCCGGTGTCGCGCTCATTCATCGAGCAGGTGCGCGGGGTGGACTCTTCCTCCACGGTGGCCACGCTGGTGGAAAAAGAGCTGGTGAGCGAGGCGGGGCGGCTGGATCTGCCTGGGCGGCCCATCGCCTTCCGCACCACCGACGCTTTCCTGCGCACCTTTGGTATTTCTTCGCTTTCCGAGCTGCCGCCGCTGCACACCGACGACGAGGCGGGCGCGCAGGGCAGCTTCGACGACATGGCCGCCTTTGCCCCAGAGGACGCGGAGGACGGCCCCGTGCCACTCTCCACATCCGAGAGCCTATCCGCAGACGCCGCGGCGGACTGACCCACCGCGGCACAACGAACAGACCTGACCCTTTTTCAGGAGAGGTGCCGGCATGGTAGGAGCGATCATCGGGTGGTTTTTTCTGGGCCTGCTGCTGCTTTTTGTGCTGCTGTTCGTTTTGCCCGTCACGGTTTCGGTGCGCTTTGGCGGCGGCGACTTCGTGGTGAAGCTGCGGGTGTTCTTCGTGTGGATCACGGTGTTCCCCATGCGGCCGCGTAAGCCAAAAAAGGCCGCCAAAAAGCCCAAAAAGCAAAAGGCCGAGGACGACGAAGACGAGGAGAATACCGGCAAAGAAAAGAAAAAGCGCACCCTTTCGCAAACGGTGGCGCTGGTGAAGCGGCTGGTAAACGCCGGCTTGGCCGCGCTGAAGGCGTTCTTCCGGCATTTGCGCATCCGGCAGGTGCAGATCGTGCTGCCGGTGCACGCCGAGGACGCGGGCGACACGGCCATCCGCTGCGGGCAGATGCAGATGGCCATCGGCGCGGCGCGCGGGGTGCTGAACAACTGGCTGAACCTGCGCTTCAAGCGCATCGAGATCATCCCCGACTTTGCCGGGCAGCGCAAAGACGAGCTGTTTTTGGCGGGCAAGCTGGTGTTTTCGCCCGGGATCATTTTTGTGATGGGCTTTGTGTTTTTGAAAAGCTTTTTGGCCTCGCGCCCGCGCAGGGCGCTGCGCAAAATGGCCAAAGCCCGGCGGCGCGCCATGGCAAAGGCCGCTGCCGCCACAGGCAAATGAGGCACGGCCCGGGCCAAAAAAAGGTGACAGAGCAGAAAGCTTCAGGTATCATATAGAATAGATGGCAACAGCGGCGGGCGCGGCCCGCACAGAAAAAGGAGTGAGCTCTCATGGCCAACGGCGAGCATCCCATCAGCGGGCTGATGAACGTGACACTGGAAAAAATACGCCAGATGGTGGATTCGAACACCATCATCGGCAACCCCATCAACACGGCGGACGGCACCACCATTTTGCCGGTGAGCAAGGTGAGCTTCGGCTTCACCTCCGGCGGCAGCGACTTTGTGAGCAGCAAGGCGCCGAAAGACCTGTTTGGCGGCGGCTCGGGCGCAGGGGTGTCCATCACGCCGGTGGGCTTTTTGGTGCTGCGGCAGGGCAACGTACGCTTCATCCAAATCGCCGACAAGAACAGCAGCATCGACCGCGCGCTGAACATGCTGCCCGACGTGCTGGACAAGGTGCAGGGCTTTGTGGACAAGAAGAAAGACAAGGCCAAGGACAAGCCGGATGACGCGGCGGCCGCCCCGGCTGCGAGCGATGGCGTGGAACTGGACGAGATCGTGATCGTGGAAACACTATAAAAAGCAATGTGCCCGGCTGCGGCCGGGCATATTTTAAGCGGCCACAGCGGCCGGCGAAGGAGCAAGCGACTTTTGAAACAGCGCATCCAAAAAGTGATGGCCGCGGCGGGCCTGTGCAGCCGGCGGGCCGCCGAGGCGATGATATCGGCCGGCCGGGTGAAGGTGAACGGGCGGCCGGTGGGCCTGGGCGACAGCATGGACGACGCAAAGGACGTGCTGAGCGTGGACGGGCAGACCCTGCGCTTTGACAAAAAGCGCCGGATGCTGTACATCATGCTGAACAAGCCGCGCGGCTACCTGACCACCGCCAAGGACGAGCGCGGGCGCCGCACGGTGATGGAACTGCTGCAGGGCGTGGACGAGCGCGTGTACCCCGTGGGCCGGCTGGACAAGGACAGCGAGGGCCTGCTGCTGCTGACCAACGACGGCGACTTTGCCAACCTGATGACGCACCCGGGCGGCGGGGTCTCGAAGCTGTACCGCACCACCGTGCGCCCGCGGGCCACCGAGGCCCAGATAGCCAAGCTGGCCGGCGGCGTGACGCTGGACGACGGCAGCCGCACCATGCCGGCCGCGGTGCGTGTGGTGGCCGAGTACCCAGACCGCAGCGTGCTGGAGCTCACGCTTCGGGAGGGCAAGAACCGCCAGGTGCGCCGCATGTGTGACGCGGTGGGCCTTTCGGTGGCGCGGCTGCGGCGCAACGGCGTGGGGCCCATGAAGCTGGGCATGCTGAAACCCGGCCAGTGGCGCGAGCTGACGCCCACCGAGGTGAACGCGCTGCGGGGCAGCGCCGCCAAAGCGCAGCGCCAGGCTATGCAGAAGTGACCTTCTCCGGCAAGGCTTTCGCCTTTACGCAATCTTCAAAAAGCGACGACATCGGCCACGGATTGGCCGGGCCGGGAACAAAAAAAGCGCCCCAAGGCGCACTTCAAGACTCTTTCGTCAAGATGAGCGGCGAAAACGGGCGGCCTTCACACCAGAGCATGGCCGGGCGCTTTCCTTCTGTTTGGCAGCATCCCTGGAGTGCGCCATCTCTCATGGCCACGATGACCCAAATGCGCGTGAAGGGATTTTCGGGCCCGGCTACCTTCACAGCTTTCTTTGCAGGCGTACCATGGCCACCGAGAGCACCAGCTGTGCGGCCAAAATGAGCAATTGCACGGCGGTGCCCACACTGAACGTGACCATGCGGCCGTAGAGGTTCTCTACGAGCGTGAAGGCCAAGGGCGAAACGAGGCCGGCGCCGATGGCGGCGAGCATCTGCCACAGGCCGGTCTTCCTTTTGGGTGGCGTTGCCGCCTCTTGTTCCTCGGGCGCAGCGGCAGCGGCCTCCGCCAGCGGTTCGAGCCGCCCGGGCGTATCGCCCTCCCCTGTTTCTTCGGCGGGCGGCGGGGCCTGCCTGAAGCGGCCCAGCAGCGCCATGACCAGCAGCGCCGCGGCCAGGGTGAAGGCGATGAGCACGATGACGACCACCAGCAAGACGCTGTACAGCGCCCAGCTGCCGCGCGTGGCCGGCGGCACGGCCGCCACAAAGGCGGCCAACATACGATGCATCGCGCAGATGGGCATGGCGGGCTCCTTTCGGTGGGATAAAAACCAGTATAGCACACCGCGGTTTGCGCGTCACCCCTGCCCCGCCGGGCACAATAGAAATTTGGAAAGCAAGGTGTTTTCTATGCTGGCCATACGCCCGATAGACGAGCCGGATGTGGTGGACCTGCTGAACGCGGGCCGCTTCGACGGCCCTGTGGAAGGCTATATCATGATGGATGGCCCCACCTACCTGGGGCATGCACTGTTCCAGGTGGTAGACGGCGTGACCACCGTGCTGGACAGCTCTGTAAAGGACGAAACCTTGCTGGACGGCATCGTGCGCACCTGTGTGGCCGCAGGGGACAACCGCGGGGCCAAGCATTTTGCCGTGAACGCCGGCTTTGCGCCGCTGGCAAAATGGTGGGGCATCCACTGCAAGGGCGTGGACGCCCCGGCGCCGGTGGAGCACATTTTTACCTTCTGCTGAAAAGAGGCCGGGACATAGAGGGGCCCCGCCCGGGCTGGCGCCGGGGCGGGGCTTTGCGTGTGCTATGGCTTGGATATCACACCGCGCCGTTCTCTTCAAGCCCTTTGGTGTAAAGGGCCACGGCATCCCTCAAAAAGGCGGCCGCGCCGGGCGCGATGGCCTCGTAATAGGCGGTGAAGCGCGCGTCGTCCACATACATCTGCGCGAGGTTCCGGTGCGCCTCGGGGCTATATTCCGGCCAGTGGAAGCAAAGCCAT
Source organism: Oscillospiraceae bacterium (assembly GCA_050173515.1). Classification (GTDB taxonomy): domain Bacteria; phylum Bacillota; class Clostridia; order Oscillospirales; family Ruminococcaceae; genus JAAYCI01. The sequence continues at coordinate 6,584 of JBFXKS010000008.1, forward strand.
TCGCGGTGCAGCGCCGCCGCCTGCTGGGCCAAGGGCGATGCCGCGTCGCCCTGCTGCAGCGCTGAGCGTAAGGTGTCGTTCAGCTTTTCGCTCAGCGCCTGCATCGCCTCATACTCCGCCTGCGACAGGCCCATCAGTTTTCGGTTCGACGCATCCACCTCGGCGTCGCCATAGCGCTGCCGTACCTCGGCGCCGTAGCGGGCCTCGTTGTCCTCCACCAGCTGTTTTTTAAAGCCTTCGAACTTATCTTTGTCACGCATTTCATCCTCTCCTCTCAGCGCTCGCAGGGTCTTTTGGGCGTTCGTGATGAGCGCGTCCAGCTGCGCGCGTTTTTCCAGCAGGGCCTCGAGATGGGCGGCCAGCGCCGCCTCGGCATCATAGCTGGCGCTGGCCAGTATGTCGGCGATCTGCCCCAGGCCCACGCCCAGCGCACGGAAAAACAAGATCTGCTGCAGGCGGTCCACCTCGGCGGGGCCGTAGCGCCGGTAGCCGGAGGCGCTCCGCTGCGGGCACAGCAGGCCTATTTGGTCGTAATAGCGCAGGGTGCGGCGGCTGACGCCCGCCAAAGCGGCCAGCTGGCCCACGGTATATTCCATCGCGTCTTCCTCCATGGCCTTATTCTAAACCATGACCTTGCGTCAATGTCAAGCGAAAAGTGCCCATCATTATGGAAAATGCCGAATTTATTGCGCGCGAAGGCTTGTAGAACGTGGGACAAGATAGTATAATAGAGTATGATTTTCAGAATAAAGCGGCAACATATGTGCCTGTGGTGCGCCTCTGGCTGATTCGCGGCAGATCAGTCGATTTTTTTCGATTAAACATCGACGGTTTCGATGCCTGCGCACGGACGAGAAAGCAAACGGGAAACACCGCAAAAAACAGGAGGGCTGTGAATGGCTTCTGAGAAACTGGACCTTACCGGGCTTCTCGATGCGCTGTTTGACGAGGGCGTCTACACGGCATTGTTTGAATCGGAAACCGGGGCGCTGAGCGCCGCCTATGGCTTGGTGGGCGGCCAGGGGGCCTATGCCGTGTGCCAGAACGGGCAGGCCATTGGCACAAAGGAACTGGAGACGAACTGCCGCGTGCTGCGCCTGGCAGGCGAAACCGGCTGCCCGGTGGTCACCTTCTACAACGCGTCGGGCGTGCAGCTGGACGCCGGCGCGCAGGTGCTGGCCGCCACCAACAAGCTGGTGGCCACCGCCGCCGAGCTCTCTGGCGTGGTGCCGCAGATAGCGGTGGTGACCGGGCCCTGCGGCGGCACCAGTGCACTGGCCGCCGCCAGCGCCGATCTGTGCGTGATGACGCGTGACGCCGAGCTGTTTTTGGTCCCGCCGTTTTTGGCCAAGGCCGAGGGCCTGGCCACAGAGGACAGCGGCACGCTGGACGCGGCCATCCGCGCCGGGGTGGTGGCCCAGGTGGCCGAGGACGACGCCGAGGCCGTGCAGAAGGTGGCCAAGCTGCTCACCTTGCTGCCGCCGAACAACCTGGCCGAGACCCGCGCGTTCGAGTATGACGAGCCGGCCGCCGCGCTGGACGTGGCGAAATACACCGGGGCCGGGGCCATCGACGCGCTGGCCGACGCCGGCAGTGCGCTGGAGCTATACCCCGGCTTTGGCGGAAACGCCGTGGTGGCGCTGGCCACCATCGCCGGCAACGTGGTGGGCATTGCCGCCACCAACGACCCGCACACCGCCCTGGGCTACCACTGCTCCACCAAGCTGGCCCGCTTTGCCCGCCTGTGCGACACCTACAGCATCCCGCTGGTAACGGTGGTCAACACCCGCGGCTTTGAAATGGACAACAAAGGCGGCAACGAGGGCGGCCTGCGGCAGGCCTCGCGCCTGGCGGCCACCTACGCCGACGCCACCTGCCCCAAGGTGGCCGTGCTGGTGGGGCGCACCTTTGGCAGCACCTACGCCGCGCTGGCCGGGGCCGACCTGACCGTGGCCGTACAGGGCAGCGTGACCGCGCCGGTGGAGCCCACCGCCGCCGTGACCGTTTTATACAAGGACGAGATAGACGCCTCGGACAAGCCGGTGGATGCGGAGACCAAGGCGCGGGCCGCCGTGTACGAGGCGGAGGTGGCCTCGGCCGATGCCCTGCTGAAGGCCGGGCTGGCCAGCTTTGCCCCGGCGCCCGACGCCGTGCGCGGCAGCGTGGCCACCGCGCTGGATATTTTGGCGTCGAAGCGCCTGCAGCGCCTGCCCAAAAAGCATGGCAACATGCCGCTGTAAGAAAGGACGAGGGGCCTGTTTCCCATAACACGGTCCAAAGAAATAATCGTAAACTGAGGCGGCAACACACAGCGCCGCAAACCGGAGGGACTTTGTGATGAAGAGATATTTTGTGACCGTGAACGGCAGCACCTACGACGTGGCCGTGGAAGAGGCCGGCGCCGCCCCTGCCCCGGCAGCCCCGGCGGCCCCGGCCCTGGCGCAGCCCGCCACCATGCTGGCCCCCATGCCCACCGCCGCAGCGCCGCTGCCTTTGGCCCCGATGGCCACCGCGCCTGCGCCTGCAGCGGCCGCTCCGGCACCGGCGCCCACAGCGGCCGCACCCGCTGCGCCCGCCGCCCCAGCCGCAGCGCCTTCGGGTGGCGCTGGCGATATCGTGGTGTCGGCGCCGATGCCCGGCAACGTGCTGGACATCAAGGTGACCGTGGGCCAAACGGTGAAAGCCGGCGACCTGCTGGTGGTGCTGGAGGCCATGAAGATGGAGAACGAGATATTGGCGCCGCAGGACGGCACCGTGATGAGCATCGAGGTGTCGAAGGGCGACACGGTGGACGTGGACGCCGTGTTCATGACACTCGCCTGACACATTTTTGCCGTAGAATAGAAGCGTGGAAGACACACCGTGCCGCGGGCACGGCATTTGGGGCGCGGCGCTTTATTGCCGCCGGCGGCCCCGGCGAGAGGTGATATTTTGGCAAAAGTGAAGATAACAGAGGTGGCCTTGCGCGACGCGCACCAGAGCCTGATAGCCACCCGCATGACGACCGAGGAAATGGTCCCGATCTTGCCGGCGATGGACGAGATCGGCTATTTCTCTTTGGAGTGCTGGGGCGGGGCCACCTTCGACTCCTGCATCCGCTTTTTGGACGAGGACCCGTGGGAGCGCCTGCGCACCATTCGCAGGCTGTGCCCCAAAACCCAGCTGCAAATGCTGTTTCGCGGGCAGAACATGCTGGGCTACCGCCACTATGGCGACGACGTGGTGGAGTATTTTGTGCAGAAGAGCGTGGCCAACGGCATCAACATCATGCGCATTTTCGACGCGCTGAACGACCCGCGCAATTTAGAGGCCGCCATCCGCGCCAGCAAAAAGGAAAAGGCGCATGTGCAGGGCTGCATCTCGTACACGCTGTCGCCGGTGCACGACAACGCGCACTTTGCCCAGTATGCCAAGACCTTGCAGGAGATGGGGGCCGACTCCATCTGCATCAAGGACATGGCGGGCCTGTTGACGCCGCCCAGCTGCTACGAGCTGGTGAAGGCGCTGAAGGAGACCGTGAGCATCCCGGTGGACATCCACAGCCACTACACCTCTGGCATGGCCTCCATGGCCATCTATGAGGGCATTCGCGCCGGGGCCGACATTGTGGACACGGCGATAAGCCCGCTTTCCCTGGGCACCAGCCACATGCCCACCGAGAGCCTGGTGGCCGCCTTGCAGGGCACCGAGTACGACACCGGGCTGGACCTGAAAAAGCTGGACGAGGTGCGGGCATATTTTGCCACCCTGCGCGAAAAATATCTGGAAAGCGGCCTGCTGGACCCGAAGATGCTGGGCGTGGACGCCAACACCCTGCTGTACCAGGTGCCGGGCGGCATGCTGAGCAACCTGCTGAGCCAGCTGAAAGAGGCCGGCAAAAGCGACAAGCTGGAGGACGTGCTGAACGAGATCCCGCGCGTGCGCAAGGACTCGGGCTATCCGCCGCTGGTGACGCCCACCAGCCAGATCGTGGGCAGCCAGGCGGTGTTCAACGTGATCACGGGCGAGCCGTACAAGATGGTGACCAAGGAGTTCCGCGCCATGGTGCACGGCGACTATGGCAAGACGCCCGCGCCCATCGACCCGGCTTTCAGCAAGCAGATACTGGGCGACGACGAGCCCATCACCTACCGCCCGGCCGACAAGATAGAGCCGGAGCTGGACAAGCTGGAAAAAGAGGCCGAGAAGTGGGCCGAGCAGCCGGAGGACGTGCTGACCTACGCGATGTTCCCGCAGGTGGCGCCAAAATTCTTTGAAAAGCGCAACGAAAAGCGCCAGGGCGTGGACGGCCAGCATGTGGACTATGCGGCAAAGTCGGTGCCGGTGTAAGGCAAAAACAGCATAAATACAGGGCATCTGCGGCAACAGGGCGCAGATGCCCCTTGTTTATGGTCCCGCAGCACAGGGCGCCCCCATGCAATGCCGGGCCTTTACCTCTGCGGTGGCACAGCCTGCCCCATATTTAATGGTTTTATATATAGAGGACCGCCGCTGGGCGGCAAAACCCGGGCAACACGTCGGCCGGTCTTTCCATTTGATTTTTGCAGCGCGGAATTTGACCAAAACTGCGGCGAACGGGGGTTAAGTTTGATTCGGTGGGGCCGATATATCTGTTGACGGCCCAAAACGGGCTGAAGCAAATGGGACCTTTGGACCGGGCAGGGCCCGCTTGGGAAGAAGGCACCAACCAAACGAGGGGCATGATGCCCCCGGAAAAAATTAGGGAGGATTTACAGATGATTATCCAACACAACATCATGGCGATCAACTCGCATCGTCAGCTGGGCATCAACAACACCAACCTTTCCAAAAACTTGGAAAAACTGTCCAGTGGTTATCGCATCAACCGCGCTGCCGACGACGCCGCCGGGCTTGCGATCTCCGAGAAAATGCGGGCACAGATCACCGGGCTGGACCGCGCGATTCTGAACGCGCAGGACGGCGCTTCGCTGATCCAGACCGCTGAGGGCGCGCTGGCCGAAGTTCACAGCATGCTGAACCGCATGGTGGAACTGGCGACCCAGAGTGCCAACGGCACCATCCAGGCTTCCGACCGCCAGAAGATTGAAGCCGAGACCACCGCTCTGAAAGACGAGATCGACCGCATCTCGAAAGCCACCAACTTCAACGGGATCAACCTGCTGGACGGCAGCCTTTCCAGCAACGCCCCGAAGGACATCTCCGTGAAGAACGTGAAGGTGAACGAGACCGCCGCCATGGCCGGCATCTACAAGTTCGCGAAAGTGGACGAAGACACTGCCACCAACTTCGCCGATTTGAAGGCGGGCGACATCCTGAGCTTCACCGTGAGCACCAAGAACGGCACCACCGGCACCTCCGGCGACAGCTTCACCATCAACTTCCAGGTGACGGAAGACGGCAAGCAGATCCGCTCGATAGAAGACGGCACCGTTTACGATTTGACCGCGAACGGCACCACGTACGAGTGGAAAAACACCGACGCCGCCGACGCTGTTGAGACCCAGCTGCGCCTGACGAAGCTGAACGACAACTTCATCATCAACAAGTCCAGCGATGGCAAGGGCCTCGAGCTGACCTCCCGCACCGCGGGTACAGCCGCTGCCCAGGTGACCGGCATTGGCTTCACCAAGAACAACGCCGCCGCCGTGGATATTGCGATGACCACCCCGGTGAGCAGCAACGACCCGACCACCAACACCGTGGCCAAAGATGAAGTGTCCTCGATTGCGACCGCGAACTTCACCGTGTTCAATGTGGACAACAACGTGACCAACGAAGACCGTGCCACATTCGAGATCAACGGCCAGAAGTTTGTGCTGGTGAACGAGCAGGAACTGGCGAACGTGGACGAGTATGCCAAAGAGGTTGCCAAACTGGAGAACCGTGGCGTGAACATCATCCGCGTGGGCGGGGCGACTTCCGGCGATTTGACCTCTGCCGACCTGAAGCGCATCGCGGCCGACATCAACCAGAAGACCGGCCTTGCGTTCGAGTACGATACCTCGACCGCCGCGCGCGGGCTGCTGGTGAAGGCACCGCAGGTGGGCAACGGCCTGACCATGCAGGTGGGCGACACCGCCGCCGACTTCAACAAGATCACCGTGAGCGTGGACGACATGAGCTCCATGGGTCTTGGCATCAACAACATCTCCATGGCCAGCCAGGAGAGCGCCTCTCGCGCGCTGGACCGCATCAATGCGGCCATCGAGAAGGTTTCCGTGAACCGCGGCAACTTGGGCGCGCTGCAGAACCGCCTCACCTACACCATCAACAACCTGGGCGTGACCACCGAGAACATGACCGCTGCCGAAAGCCGCATCCGCGACGTCGACATGGCCAAAGAGATGATGGCGTTCACCAAGAACAACGTCCTCAGCCAGGCCGCGCAGGCGATGCTGGCCCAGGCCAACATGCAGCCGCAGCAGGTGCTGCAACTGCTCCGCTAAGCGGGCAACCGATGAGAACGGGCTAAGCCCGAACCTCATACATCTTTCGGCCCGTGCGGCCGGCTCAGGGCCCACCAGGCTGGCGGCATGAAGGCAGAAAAAAGCCCCCGCGTAATCAGCCCCCGCGCTACTTGCGCGGGGGCTTTTAATTGTGCAGGGCGCCAGGCAGAAAACCATGCCTGCCCTGCTTTTTGGCGCGGAGACGGCATTTGCGTGTGGTGGCCGAAACGGGTATAATGGAAGGGCGAATAACTGGTATTGTCCGAGGTGCACGATATCTGCGCCCCTTGGGGCGCGGTATGATACCTTGTTGTTACCACATAATAAGCGGAATATGGGGGACCTCCATGAAGATTTCGGCGCTGTGGATCACCAAGAACGAGGCGGCCAACCTAGCGCGCTCGGTGGAGAGCGTGCGCGCGGTGGCCGATGAACTGGTGGTGGTGGACACCGGCTCCTCCGACGGCACCGTGGCGCTGGCCGAAAGCCTGGGCGCAAGGGTGGAGCACTTTGAATGGGTGGATGACTTTTCCGCCGCGCGAAACTGGGCGCTGAGCAAAACGGACGGCGACGTGGTGCTTTTCATGGACGCGGACGAGTGGTTTGCCCCGGCGCTTGCCGGCGCCGACCGCCGCGTGCTGGAAGAGCGCTTTGCCGACGGCAAGCTGCTTTTGCTGGCCACACAGCGCACCAATGTAGACCCGGACACCGAGCTGGTGGTGAGCGTGGACGAGGTGATGCGCATCATGCGGGGCAAGGGCGCCGCGCAGTATGTGGGGGTCATCCACGAGCACCCGCGCGAGAATGGCGGCCATCGCTATGTCACCGAGACCATGCCCGGCTGGAACATCCAGCATTCGGGCTATGGCAAAGAGCGCTCGCGGGAAAAGCTGGTGCGCAACAAGGCCCTGCTGGAGCAAGCCGTGGCCCGCATGCCCGACAACGTGCTGAACGCGCTGTACCACTACTACCTGATGCGCGAAAGCCTGGAGCTGGGCCTGGACGACGCGGCCTTTGGCTTTCTTGTGTGGCTGATGGACCACCCTGCCCTGCTGCGGCAGGTTTTGAAGGATTTTTCCGGCGTGGCGGCCCACTTTGCCTTTAACGCCATCCGCCTGGCCGCGGCCCGGCGGCAAAAATGCAGCCGCCAGCAGGTGAAAAGCACGGTGGTGGACGCCGCGCAGGAGGCGCTAAAAAACCAGCCGGCCGGAGAGATTTTGGAACTGTTCTACCAGCTTTACTTCGCCCCGCAGGACCTTTTGCTGCTCAGCGAGCTGGAGGAGACCATCGCCCGTGCCGAGGCACTGCGCACCAACGCAAGCGCAGGCATGGAGGACACGCTGCGCGCCTACGTGGACCTTTACACGGCGGCGGGAGAGGCCGCCGAGCGCTTTGGCCTGCGCGAGCGCGCTTTCGACTACGCGACCAAGGCCATCACGCAGACCGAGGCGGCGATACGCCCCGAGACGGTGGCGCTGCTGCTGCGGTGCGTAAAAGGGCTGCCCGCCTCGGACGTGACGCTGTTTTTCAGCAGCATTTTGCCCACGGAAAAGCGCGGCGTGCTGGAAAAGCTGGTGGCCACGCTGCACTACGAGGGCTTCAGCGACCTGTATGCCTTTTTCATGAAAAAACTGCTGGACGCCGGCTGGGCCAAGAAGAGCGACTTCTGGTATCTGATGATCGTGCTGGGCAAGGCGTGGGAGGCGGCGCAGGCGGCCTTTGAGGCGAGGGACAACACCGAGGCCGCCACCGTGCAGCGCACCTTGTTTCTGGCCATCGCCTGCTCGCAGGACGCCGAGATGTTCAAGGCCTATGAAGGCGAGCTGGGCGCCTATGCCCCGGCGCTGGAATGCCTTTTCGGGCAGGGGCACGCCGCGGGCGACTTCCGCGTCGCCATGGAGAACTACCATCTGATCGCGTTTGCGGCCGGGCGCGCCGCGGCCAACCGCTTTTTGAATGTTTACGAAGGCATGGACCGCGCCTGCTTTTTCCTGCGGGCACAGTACTATTCATCGGCCGGGCTGTACAACGAATTTTTGCAGGACCAGCCGTTCCGTCCCGGTGCCGAAGACGCCGAGGCCAAGCTGCTTTTGTGCCGGTTCGAGCTGATGGGCGGCAACCACCAGGGTGCGCTGTGGCAGCTGCAGGCCATTTTGCAGAAGGCCCCCTTGAGCGCCGAGTTCTTCAGCCTGTGCGCCGCCATTGTCCACACCGCGCAGGCCGACACCGTGCGGCAGGAGGCCGCAAAGATTTATGACCAGTACCTGCCACTATACGAGGAATGGGTGGACATGGCGGACGTGGTGAACACCGGGCTGGTGTACACCAGCGACTCCAAAAAGCAGCGCCGGGCACTTTCCCAACTGAGCCTGGCGGCCTTTGACACCATGGTGGCGCCCGAAAGCGCCGCGCCGTTCCACGGGCAGCTGGGCACGCTGCGCGCGGCGGCGGCCATTTTGCAGGAAAAAAAGGCGTATGAGGCCGCGCTGGACTGCTACTGCCGCCTGATCGCCTATAGAGACCGGCTGCCTGAAACCTACCATGCCGCCGCCGCGCTGTTCACCACCCTGGACAACCCGGCCCTGGCCGAGGCCCTTGCGCGCCGCGCCGAAGAATAACGCGGCCGGCACAGCATCACAAACGCAAAAAAGAAGCCGCCGCCAAAGCTTTCGCCTTGGGCGGCGGCTTCCACTGCACAAAAACAGCCTGCAAGCAAACCATAAGCCGGGTTCTGTATTAAGAGACAATCTATCTGGGCCACCTGTCGCCAGGATGGCTCGGTGCCACCTTCGGGGCACGCAGGGTACGCTGGGGCGCAGGGCCCCTGCCCCATATCGGTGTTGCTTCTGGTAGGGTTTACATAGCCGCAAAGTCGCCAGTGCGCTGGTGAGCTCTTACCTCGCCTTTCCATCCTTGCCACGCAAACGCTGCGCGTTCCGTTCGGCGGTCTCTTTCTGTTGCACTTGCCCTGGGGTCGCCCCCGGCTGCCGTTAGCAGTTACCATTCCCTTGTGAAGCCCGGACTTTCCTCACCGCCCATGCAGGCGGCGCTGCCTCCCGGTTTACTTGCAGAACCGGTTTTTATTATACTCCGGCGGTGGGCAGGCGGTCAAGCGGGCAAAAAACATTTGATTACGACGCCGCTTTCCGCTATAATTGTCTTGTTGCCGCGTCCAGGTTTGTTTTATTGTTTTTCTCAGGGGGACAGTTTTGGGCGAGTATGAATCTTATACAAACGAGAG